>JBEKEO010000006.1:0-44372 GCA_050013795.1 Bacteroidales bacterium | reverse complement strand
ACGCAATCCCTATAGGAATGGACGCAATCCCTATAGGAATAGACGCAATCCCTATAGACATGGACGCAATGCTTACAGGCATGGACGCAATTACTACAGGTTTGGAGGCAATGTGTGTAGTTATGGACGCAATAACTACTGGCAAAGAGGAAATTTCTATAATAATTGTGTTAATTACTTAAAGAAAAGAGGTATGGTTGACTAATGTTTGGGTGGGAAGTATAGTGGATGGGGAAATGGGAGAGTGTCTATTTTTCTTTTCTTATTGTTCTTTTGTCTTGACACAAAAGAACCAAAAAGTCAAGGAAAATTTAAAAGCCCTGCGATGGTCGTTTGTCGCACGAGCTTACGCTAGCCGGACTACGACCATCACGGCCATCATCGCACAAGAAGCCGCCGCACCAAATTTTCCGATGCCGGCGCGCTTTTCTTGCTACGCATGAATTAAGAAAAAATTATTAATTTTGAAAAGAAATATTTATGTTATTTAATAACAGATATAATTTAGCATTTATCAAAAAAGATAAAGAAATATGGCAAAATTTTTAGAAACTCAAGCAATTTCAAATGAATTAATGAAATTAATTAAAGATGCCAAAGACAAAATAATATTAGTTTCTCCTTATCTAAAAGTTAATTCTCAAATTCAAGAACGACTTAAGACAAAAAGTAAGATTGGCACACTTTCAGAAATTGTAATTATTTATGGAAAATCTGAGCTGAAAAAATCAGAATTAGAATGGATTAAAGAAATTGAAGATTTAAAAGTTATTGAAAAAAACAATCTCCATGCTAAATGTTACATTAATGAAGAGAAAGCAATTGTTTGTTCAATGAATTTACATGATTACTCTCAACAAAATAATATTGAAATGGGAATCTTAATAACAAAAAAAGATGATGAAGAAGCTTATCATGCTTTAATTGAAGAAATAAATAATATTAAAGTTAATGGTATAAGAAAGAAATTTGATTCTTTAAATATTGTAGAAGACCCATCTAAAATTGCTCAGACAACAAATAATGAAGAAAACAAAAAACAAGTTAAAGGGATTTCAATCAAACAAATTGAATTAACCCCTGACCAAAAATTAAAATTTCAAATTTTGAAAGGATGGAGGCTTTATAAATCGAGAGATGAGAAAACAAGTGCATTTTTAATATTGACAGATGAGGAAATAAAATCAATAGTAATAAAAGAAAAACTTGATAATAACGCCTTTTTCGATATATTACCAACGAAAAAAGCAATTAAATATGGTGAAGAGATTATAAATCAAATAAAAAATATTAGCGACTATTCAATTGGTAAAGTAATAGGGGTTTGGTATCAAGATAATTCAAATTCATATGATAGAGTGAAATTTAAAGATTTAAATACGGGAGAAGAAAAATGGTTTGATACTACACATGAACTTCCACACAAAGACAAACTTATTGCTGTAAAAATATTTAAAACTTGGTTTAATCAGTATATTTACCTTGACAATTAAATATTGCTAATTACAAATGTTCCAATAAGAGTAACTTTGAACATTGAATAATTGAACCAAGAACTCCTTACTCTCTACTTGCTACTCAACATTACTATTACATTCTTATAAATAAATTACTTTTCATATAGTCTTTGTATATTTGCAACTGCATATAAAAACAGGCTATTACAAATAAACAGATTATGAATTTTGTTGAGGAATTAAAGTGGAGGGGCATGATACACGATATTATGCCGGGAACGGAAGAGCAACTGAACAAGAAAATGACTTCCGGCTATATTGGTTTCGACCCTACATCGGATTCGCTTGGCGTGGGCAACCTGGTGCAGATAATGACACTGCTGCATTTCCAGCAATGCGGTCATAAGCCTTTTGCGCTGGTTGGCGGTGCTACAGGCATGGTGGGCGACCCTTCGGGAAAATCGCAGGAAAGGAACCTGCTGTCGGAAGATATACTGAACCACAACCTTCAATGCCAGAAGAAACAACTGGAGAAGTTCCTCGATTTCGACTGCGGAAAGAATTCGGCCGAGATAGTGAACAACTACGACTGGTTTAAGAATTTCAGCTTCCTTGATTTTATAAGGGATGTGGGCAAACACATCACCATTAATTACATGATGACGAAAGATTCGGTGAAGAACCGCATGGAGAATGGGATGTCGTTCACCGAATTCAGTTACCAGTTGGTGCAGGGTTATGATTATTTGTTTTTATTCCAGAACATGAACTGCAAGCTGCAAATGGGCGGCTCGGACCAGTGGGGAAACATAGTTACCGGCACCGAACTGATACGCAGGAAAGCAGGAGGGGAGGCGTTTGCATTAACAACTCCTCTTATTGAAAAAGCCGATGGCACTAAGTTCGGAAAAACAGAAAGCGGCAATGTGTGGCTCGACACTAAGAAAACTTCGCCTTATAAATTTTACCAGTTCTGGCTGAATGCAAGCGATGCAGATGTGGCAAGGTATATTCGCATTTTTACGCTTTTCAAAAAAGAAGAGATAGAAGCCATGGAATCGGAGCATAATAAAGCCCCGCATTTAAGGCTGTTGCAAAAAGCGTTGGCAAAAGATATAACCATACGCGTGCATTCGGAAGAAGATTACAATACGGCTGTTGATGCTTCGGAAATACTTTTCGGCAAAAGCACCACCGATATGCTGAAGAAGCTGGATGAAGATACTTTGCTTTCGGTGTTTGAAGGTGTGCCCATGTCGGACATCAGCAAGAACGATATTTCTCAGGGTATTCCTGTGATTGACTTTATTTCTGAAAAGACAAATATTACCGCCTCAAAGAGTGAAGCAAGGCGCATGCTGAAAGAAGGCAGTATCAGCATTAACAAGGCTAAGGTTGATGAGAATTATTCAGTGTCTGAAAACGACCTGCTGAATAAACTTTATATACTTGTGCAGAAAGGGAAGAAGAATTATTACCTTGTGAAAGCGCAGTAATAGTATCTATTATAATATTTCAAGTAACCTTTTGTTGAGATATATAAGTTCGGGAGATTGCAAAGAATAGGTAATAAAACGGTACTGCTATTGTTTTATGTCATCCTGCCCTGTAAGGGCCTGTAAACTAACGCAGGGTGAAACCCTGCGAGAAAAGAACATATAATCGAAGCCCTGAAAGGGCGTAATAATAAACACTATGTCGCAATCGCTTACTAAACTTTATGTTCATATTGTCTTTAGCACAAAACATCGATCAAGGGTTCTGGTACCTGAAATCCAACCAGCTTTATTTGCATACTTTGGTGGCATCTGCAATAATCTGGAATGTTATCCGATAAAAATCGGCGGTTATATTGATCATATACATATATTATGTATGCTGTCGAAAAAAATTACGTTAATAAGTCTGTTGCAGGAAATTAAAACGGGCACTTCAAAGTGGATAAAAACACAGGGAAAACAATTTTCGGAATTTCATTGGCAGGATGGTTATGGAGCATTTTCTGTGAATCCTTCTCAAATCAATATTGTAGCTGATTATATTTCGAAACAAAACGAACACCACAAAAAAGGAACGTTTCAAGATGAATATCGTAATTTTCTTGAAGAATATAAAGTTGATTATGATGAAAGGTATGTATGGGATTAACTCTTTCGCCCTTTCAGGGCTTTTGATCGGC
Organism: Bacteroidales bacterium; assembly: GCA_050013795.1. Lineage (GTDB taxonomy): Bacteria > Bacteroidota > Bacteroidia > Bacteroidales > CG2-30-32-10 > CAWHOW01. The sequence goes on along the minus strand of JBEKEO010000006.1, from coordinate 40,736 downwards.
GCGTTGTTTTATTCGTAGGGCTTTGCCCTACGTTATGCAGGTTCACCCTTTCAGGGTAAAATTCCGAAAGTAATCGAATTAATAAATTTCAGATTTCCAAATCTCAAGCCCAAATTCAAAGTAGATTTACTAATGGGATTTGGGGCTTGGAGCTTTGGACTTGGTTCTTATTAATGAGGCATATTCACTGCTTCCACTGATTTGATCTCGGGAATAGCTTTCTTCATAGCTTCTTCCACACCATTTTTCAATGTCATCAAACTCATAGGACAGCAAGCGCAAGCGCCTTGTAATTCAACGTTTACAATATTGTCTTTTGTAACTTCAATGAACTTAATGTTGCCACCATCAGCTTCAAGATAAGGTCTTATCTGGTCGATAACAGCTTCTACTTTCTTTACCAATTCGGGGTCTTGAGTCTTTACCATTTGCGTATTTTTTAGATGATTATTATTAATTAATGTAGTTTATAATATTTATGATGTATGAACTTCAACTTTTTTTGTTGGATTCATCGTTGCATTTCTAATAGCTACCTGCTGAGCCAGTTTCTGTGCAATCTCCATGAAAGCTTTTGAAACGGGCGATTTCTCATCGGTAGTAATAGGGTTTCCTGCATCACCTGATTCGCGTATGCTTTGCACCAAAGGTATTTGTCCGAGAAATGGAACTTTCATTTCTTCTGCAAGTTTCTTGCAGCCTTCTTTTCCGAAAATGTAATATTTGTTATTGGGTAGTTCTTCCGGAGTAAAATATGACATATTCTCTATCAGTCCAAGTACAGGCACATTGATAGCTTCCTGTTTGAACATGCTTAATCCTTTACGTGCATCTGCCAGCGCAACTTTTTGCGGAGTGCTGACAATAGCAACACCTGTTACGGGCACGGTTTGCACTAATGTAAGATGAATATCACCTGTACCCGGAGGCATATCAATAACAAGATAATCAAGTTTGCCCCAGTCAGCATCTTTGAAAAGCTGCGTAAGTGCGCTTGAAGCCATAGGCCCGCGCCAGATAAGAGCCTGTTCCGGATCAACGAAGAAACCAATGGATAATATCTTTAATCCGTATTTATCAACAGGAACCATTTTGGGCTTGCCATCAATTTCGTGCACATCCGGCTTTACTCCTTCAAGACCAAACATCATAGGAATTGAAGGTCCGTAAATATCAGCATCAACTAACCCAACTTTTGACCCAAGCTTTGAGAGCGCAACAGCCAGGTTTGCAGCCACCGTTGACTTTCCAACTCCACCTTTGCCTGATGCAACAGCAATAATATTCTTAACGCTTTTAAGCATTTCTTCCTTCTCTTTAGATCTTTTTGATGTTACGTTCGATGAAAAATTCACGGATACATTGGCATCTTTGCCAACATATTTATGCACTGCATCTATGCAGGCGTGCTTGATGCTTTCTTTAAGCGGGCAAGCTGAAGTAGTAAAAATTATTGTAAACGAAATATTCTTCCCTTCTATTTTCACATCACTGATCATATTAAGCGTAACCAGATCCTTCTTCAGATCAGGATCAATTACGTGTTTCAGCGCATCAAGAACTTTCTCTTTGGAATAAGTCATAATAAGTCTTATTTAGAATCTGTAAAGATAAGCATAATTAATGAAACGGAAGGAAAAATAACATTTTGTTATAAAAGTTCTTTTTGCGGATCCCAGAAAAGCTTGTCAAAGTCAACAACTTTATTGTCTTCGACCATTATGCCTTCGCTTTCCAGCATTTGCTCCATCATTTGACTGCTCTCGAAATGATGCTTACCTGTAAGCAAACCTATTCGATTCACTACGCGATGTGCCGGAACATTATCCTGGGTATGTGAGGCATTCATTGCCCAGCCTACCATACGTGCTGAACCTCCGCTGCCAAGATATTTTGCAATAGCCCCATAACTGGTTACACGTCCATAAGGGATAAGGCTGGCAACCTCATATACACGTTTGAAAAAAGAATCGTCCTCATTTGTTTTCATATTAAAGGCGGTGAGCAACCTGTTTTATCATTTTCTCTTTCCACGAACCAAATGTCCCCTGTATAATTTGTTTCCTTGCTTCTGTTACCAGCCAGATATAAAATGCAAGATTGTGCTGCGTGGCTATCATTGCTCCCAGAATTTCTTTTGCAACAAATAAATGCCTCAGATATGCTTTACTGTAATAGCTGTCAACAAAGGAAGTACCGAATTCATCGAGAGGACTTAGGTCATCTTTCCATTTCTCATTTCGCATATTCATAATACCCTGCTGAGTGAAAAGCATGCCATTCCTGGCATTACGGGTAGGCATTACACAGTCGAACATGTCTATACCAAGTGCTATACTTTCAAGAATATTTGCTGGAGTACCAACACCCATAAGGTATCTGGGTTTGTCAACAGGAAGAATAGAGCAAACCAATTCTGTCATCTCATACATCACTTCAACAGGTTCTCCAACAGAAAGACCTCCAATTGCATTCCCGTCTCTGTTTTGTTTGGCAATGAATTCTGCCGATTGTTCCCTTAGATCCTTGTAAACACTTCCCTGAACTATTGGGAATAATTTTTGTGAATAGCCATATTTACCGAGAGTTTCATCAAACCTTTGAATACAACGCTCAAGCCATTTATGCGTAATATGCATTGATTTCTTTGCATACTTATATTCGCAGGGGAAAGGAGTGCATTCATCAAAAGCCATCATTATATCTGCGCCTATAGTCCTTTCAATATCCATAACTCTTTCAGGGGTAAATGTGTGTTTGGAGCCATCAATATGAGATTGAAATACCACGCCATTATCTGTCATTTTTCTTTTATCGGCCAAACTATACACCTGATAACCTCCACTGTCCGTAAGGATCGGTTTATCCCATGCATTGAATTTATGCAGTCCTCCTGCTTTTTCAATAATATCAAGACCGGGGCGGAGATAAAGATGATAAGTATTCCCAAGAATGATCTGGGCTTTAACATCCTCTTTTAGTTCCTTTTGATGAATTGCTTTAACAGTTCCCGCTGTTCCAACCGGCATAAATATCGGTGTTTCAATGACACCATGATCCGTGTATAAAACTCCTGATCTTGCCTTTGTAGCCTTATCTGTATGTGATATTTGAAAACTCACCCGATTTTGTTTATAAATAATGTGTCAAAGATAAACCTTAAAACTTTAGTTTGGATAATTTTGCAAACCTTAAAAAAAGAAAATGTTTTTTAAAGAAATAACATCTGATACATTTTTATTGTTGGTATTCATTTTGTATGCTGTCTGTTTTATTATTCAGATGTTTTACTATTGGGGTATTTTCAGCAGGCTGGCTTTTTATAAAAACAAGACTAAGCAGAATCAATATAAACCAATTTCTGTTGTCATCTGTGCAAAGAATGAATATACCAACCTGAAAAAGAATTTGACATTATTTCTGGAACAGGATTACCCTGATTATGAAGTAGTGGTAGTGAATGATTGTTCTGATGATGATAGTGATTATTTGCTCCGTTCATTTTCTGATAAATACAAACATCTTAATGTTGTAAACATCCTGAAGAATGTGAATTTTTTCTCAGGAAAGAAATTCGCTTTAGCAGTTGGCATAAAATCCGCAAAGCATGACCTGCTGCTATTAACAGATGCTGATTGTCAACCTAAGAGTAATAAATGGATAATGGAAATGCAGAATAATTTCATTGGTAATACTGAAATTGTTCTTGGTTATAGCGGTCACGAAAAGAAGAAAGGATTTTTGAATAAGCTGATTAGGTATGACACTATTATGACCGCCATGCAGTATTTATCGTGGTCGCTTGCAGGAGTAACTTATATGGGCGTGGGAAGAAATTTAGCGTATAACCGACAGCTTTTCTATAAGAATAAAGGATTTACTTCACATTATCAGATTCCTTCCGGTGATGATGATTTGTTTATTAATCAAGTAGCAAAAAGGGGAAACACAAGAATCGAAATTTCGGCACAAAGTCAGACATATTCTGCTCCAAAGAAAACATTTTACGATTGGTACGGGCAAAAAAAACGCCATTACTCCACAGGTTTCTTATATAAAACATCTCATAAACTGATGCTAGGAATCTTTTTGCTCAGTCAATTCTTATTTTATTCATCATTGGCTGTTTTATTAGTTATGTTAATAATAAATTCATCATATTATAATATTAGTATCGTTTGTTCGTTGTTTGTTTTGAGGATGGCAACTCAAATGTTAATTTTTAAAAAAACGATGAATAAGTTGGATGAGAAAAATTTATTATTAATTTCGCCAGTATTAGATATTCTTTTTATTTTACTTGCCTCTTTCATGGCAATGTCAAATGTAATAGTGAAAGAAAATAAATGGAAGTAACATCTCATCTTACCGATAAAGCGTTGCGGGATTTTAAGCTCGTTCAGCTTGCCATAAATAAAGGCGACCAGAAAGCATATGCTGATCTGATGGGCAATTATAAGGATTCTATTTATTTCATGTTGCTGAAAATGACAAATAACGCAGATGATGCAGATGATCTTACCATTGAAGCATTCGGCAAAGCATTTAAAAAATTGCATCAGTACACTCCAGATTATGCATTCAGCACCTGGCTTTTCAAAATAGCTTCCAATAACTGCATTGATTTTATCCGGAAGAAAAAGAAAATGACATTTTCTATTGATAAACCTTTTGAAGATGCTGAAGGCAACGAAATGGCTCAAAATATTCCCGCCAATACTCCCGATCCGGAAGAAAACTTTATTAAAAAGCAAAAAGTAAAATTGATGCGTGAAGTTGTAGAAACATTAAAGCCTCGTTACCGGAAACTTATTGAAATGCGCTATTTTCAAGAATTGTCATATGAAGAAATTGCAGATGAACTAAAACTCCCACTTGGAACAGTTAAAGCGCAGCTTTTTCGCGCCAGAGAGTTCTTATACAATATTCTCAAAGATTCTCAAGAAACCATTTAATTTTCATATTTTTCTTTCCCTCTTATTTATTATTTTTACGTCTTGATTAAAGTATCTTATGCGTGTTGTTATACAAAGGGTTTCTGAGGCATCTGTAAGTGTTAAAAATAGTGTTACGGGGAAAATCAAAACAGGATTGCTGGTATTAGCAGGATTTGAAGATTCAGAATGTATTGAAGATATTGTATGGCTAAGCAAAAAAATTGTTCAATTGCGTATCTTCAATGATGACAATGGGGTAATGAATCTTTCTGTTCATGATGTCTCAGGAGAAATATTATTAGTTAGTCAATTTACTTTACATGCAAGTACAAAGAAAGGAAACCGCCCATCATATATTAAAGCGGCAAAGCCAGAAAAAACAATTCCACTTTATGAGGAATTCAAAAAACAACTCAGTACTGAACTTGGAAAACCTGTTCAGTCAGGAGTCTTTGGTGCTATGATGGAAGTTTCACTGATTAATGATGGCCCAGTTACTATTACAATTGACACTAAAAATAAAGAATGAAATTTATCGTTAATGCAATATAGTAAACTTATGTTTTTGCGATTAAATGGAAAAATATACCGGGTTTATTTAACTGCAATTTTTGCGATTGTCTCCTTTTCCTTTCCCATTATCATTTTTTCACAGAATTACACTGTTTCAGGAAAGATAATTGATTCACAAACTAGGGAACCCCTTGCATTTGTTAACATTCTTGTTAATAAAAACATACAAGTTACCCAATCAGATATTGACGGGCTTTTCAACATATCGAATCCCCGAAAAATAGATTCACTGCGTTTAAGTTATGTAGGTTATGAAAACTTCACATATAAGCCTAACATCAAAACAAAGAACATTATTATTGAATTAAAAAGGAAACAGGTTCAGCTTAATGAAGTGGTTGTTTTTCCGGGTGAAAACCCTGCGCACCGCATCATTAAAAAGATGATAGAGAATAAAGACAAGAACAATCCTGAGAAACTAGGCTCCTTTTCTTATACATCGTACAACAAGATGATATTTACTGCCAAGTTTGATTCGGTTAAACCCGATACTGCCAATGTTGATTCAAACCTTATAAAAGCGAAAAAATTCTTCGATAATCAATACCTTTTCCTGATGGAAAGCGTTACCAACCGCAAGTTTATGTATCCCGACAGGAACAGCGAGAAACTTATCGCATCGAAAATTTCAGGATTCAAAGATCCTTTAATCGCTTTGCTGCTTACCCAAATGCAGTCTTTCTCTTTTTATAATGACATTATTAAAATAGGTGATAATAATTACATTACGCCAGTTTGCAAAGGCAGTATAGATAAATATTTCTTTCTTCTTGAAGATACTTTATACCAGGGAATTGACACCGTGTATGTTATTTCATATAAACCGCATAAAAATAAGAATTTCGACGGACTGAAAGGGTTGCTTTATATCAATACGAACGGCTATGCTATACAGAATGTCATTGCTGAACCTGCTAACGAAGAAAGCGGAGGGATGGATATTAAAATTCAGCAGAAGTATGAACTGATAGATAATAAACAATGGTTCCCGGTGCAGTTGAATTCCGATTTCATCTTTAAACATGTTTCGGTGAATAAAGTCAATGTTTATGGTGAAGGACGCTCGTACCTGAAGGATATAGTACTGAACCCCGAATTTAAAAAAAGCGATTTCACCAATGTTGACCTCGAAGTGAAAGATGGTGATAACGAACCACAGGCTAAGATTTGGAACAAATACAGGAGGGATAGCCTGACGGAAAAGGATAAACTTACCTATCATGTTATTGACAGCCTTGGCAAAGCCGAAAATTTAGATAAAACCATCCATATATTAGAAGCGTTGGCATCAGAAAGGATACCTTATAAATTTCTTGATTTCGACATTGGCAGGTTTGTCAATTTCAACGAACATGAAGGCTGGCGATTTGGGTTGGGCATTCACAACAATTTGCATTTAAGCGACAGGTTCCTTGTAGGTGGTTATTTTTCTTATGGCTTGCACGACCAGGTTTCTAAATATGGCGGAGATGCTTCGGTAAAATTCCTTGATAAATATGACTGCCATTTTGGGTTTAGTTATATTAATGATGTATCAGAATCGGGTGGAATTGAATTTTACGAACAACATGGTTTATTAACAATGTACAGGAATCTGTTGGTTACCCGTATGGATAAAATTGTAAGAGAGCAGATTTTTCTGAAATTCACTGCCCTTAAATATTTAAAAGCCAATATCACCTTAAGCCAAATCAATAAGATACCTACAATGGGTTATTATTATGGCTCCACCAATGGTAATGTAAGCTTGCTGTTCAATAATTTCTATTTTACCGAACTTGGCGCTTACTTTAGTTATATTTATAAGGAAAAATTTATCAAAACAAAGCACTATAAAATATCGGAAGGTTCAAAATACCCTATAGTTATGTTTAATTATATCAGGGGGTTTAATAATTCACTGGATTTGAAATACCGTAGTAAACACTATACGTTACTGGATGGCGAATATGCATATAACCGCTATGAACTTAAAATTAAAAAATCGTTTTTCATTAAAGACATAGGAACAACTTCTTTGCAGTTCCAGGGGGGGTATATTGACGGCAATCTGCCTTACTGCAACCTTTTCAATGGTATAGGGAGCTACGAGCGGTTTACTTTTGAATGCCCTAACAGTTTCGAAACCATGCGCATGAACGAATTCCTGTCGAACCGCTATGCGGCATTATTCTTTACGCATAGTTTCGGCAAATTGCTTTTCCGGTTTAAAAAATTTACGCCCGAACCTGCAATAGTTACTAATGTTTGCATTGGCAGCCTGAACAATCCCGATAATCATTATAACGTTGTAATACATAGCCTTAACAAAGGATATATTGAATCGGGTTTGCTGATTAACAGTATATTAAAAACAGGACTTTATGGCATTGGCATTGGAGCCTTTTACCGATATGGCTATTACGCTTTGCCTACATTTAATATGAATATGGCTTATAAGGTTGTTCTTACCTTTTATATTTAACACCCTCCTATTATTAGTGAATTTATTGTGGTGCAAAGCTCAATTTTCTTTCTAAGGTTGTGCAACCACAGCATGAGGTTATTCAACCACGGCTTGATGTTGTGCAATTTCGTTAATAAATTGAACAATTTCACTCTTTAAGTTGATAGTTTCGCATGGAAATTGCACTTTTTCGTGTTGAGACCTAACAGTCTCGCGTTGGGACTTAACAGTCTCGTGATGGGACTTAATAGTCTCGCGTTGATAATATCTTCTTTCGCAATTATAATTTTGCCTTTAATAATGATACTTTACTGAATAATATTTTAATTTTGAGGAAATTATAAAATAGGGAAAGCAATCAAAATAAAAATTGTAGATAGTTCGCTATAAATGTGAAGCAATATTTTTTCACAAGCTTTATGGAAATTTAATATTATTGCCATCTTATTGGCAAAAGTTTAATTTGTCAATTTATTAATTACCCTTAAATCCAAAAATATGAAAAAGAAAATCTTAACGCCATTCATAATGCTTGTTTTCCTTTTGGGAAGCATACAGTTGTCAGGTTGCGGAGCATCTGATAAAAAGTCGGAAAACAGCTATAAAAAAGGAACCAGCCAGGTATCAAGTGCAGGTAATGATGCATCGAATGAACAACTTGTACCACCACCACCTCCTCCTAATGAAGCTGAGAAAGTAAACAAATATAAAGTAACACCGACAGGTAAAGAAGAAGAAATAAAAACGGTAAATAAAGCTGCTGATGAGAAGATACCTTCAAAGATCATCAAGACTGCTGAAAATTCGATGCAGGTAAAGGATATAAAGGAAGGGCGTAAAGCTATACTTGCAATTGTTCAGCAAAGCAATGCTTATATTGCCAGCGAGAACCAGACTACCAATTCCTACAGCATGACAAATGATATTACCATTCGCATTAAGCCCGAAGGCTTTGAAAGCATGGTCAGCAAGCTTCTTGATATTTCTGTTTACACAGATTATAACAGGGTAACTTCCCAGGATGTTACGGCCGATTGTGTTGATACCGAAGCCAGGCTGAAATCGAAGAAGGAAGTGGAAGAAAGGTATACCGAAATACTAAAGAAGGCAAATACCATAGGTGATATTCTGGAAGTAGAAGAGAAATTAAGGCAGATACGCGAAGAAATTGAAGCATCAGAAGGAAAACTGAAATATATGAATGACCAGGTGGATTACAGCACCATTAATCTTCATTTTTATGAGAAGTTGGATTATCAGCCCGCTCCTGAGTCGGGATTCTTCTATAAACTGGGAAAAGCCTTTAATGGCGGATGGCATGGATTACAGGTATTTTTCATTGGGATCATCTATTTGTGGCCTTTATGGCTCATTGCAGCAGTTATTGTTTATTGCATCCTAAAGCTTGTTGAACGGGGCAAAAGAAAGAAAAAGCCATTACAAAAGTAACCATGAATAAAAAGGAAGGAGGTACAACACCTCCTTTTTTTATGGGGTTCAGGATTTTGCGCATTAACTTGGGGTGTGTGAAAACAACCTCAGATTTGCAAAGCCTTTTATTTCAGTAATGCCGGATTTGTATGCTATGAGGCTTATTAACTAAATAATGTTTATAAATTTGTTAAATAGAAAATTAGTTATACCTTTGCACTCCCATTTTACACAAGGGAATACAGATTAAAGTGATATAATTAAACAATAGCAATGGATACATTAACTTATAAAACAATTTCTGCCAATAAAGAGACTGTTACAAAGGAATGGCTGCTGGTGGATGCAGAGAACGAAATATTGGGAAGGCTGGCTTCTGCTGTTGCCATGCTCATCAGGGGCAAATGCAAAACCAATTTCACGCCTCACGTTGATTGCGGCGATAATGTGATTGTGATCAATGCGGGAAAAATAAAACTTACAGGCAATAAGATGATAGATAAAGAATATGTCCGTCATACCGGTTATCCAGGCGGACAGCGTTTTTCAAATCCAAAAGAATTACTTAAGAAAAAGCCTACCGAAGTTGTTCATAAAGCGGTAAAAGGCATGTTGCCAAGGAATCGTCTGGGTGCACAGTTAATTAAAAATCTATATATATATGCAGGAAATGAACATCCGCATGCCGCACAGCAACCAAAAGAAATTAAAATAAACTCAATTAAATAATCAGTATGGAAGTTATTAATGCTTTAGGCAGAAGGAAAAATGCAGTTGCCCGCGTTTTCGTGAAGGACGGAAACGGTACGATTACAGTAAATAAAAAAGATTATAAAACATACTTTCCTATTCCCACATTGCAGTATGTGATCAATCAACCGTTTGAACTGTCTAATACGGCAGGCAAATACGACATCATGGCAAACATAGATGGTGGCGGTGTTAACGGTCAGGCAGAAGCTTTAACCCTTGCAATATCAAGAGCTTTATGCAAAATCAATCCCGAACACAGGCCGGCACTTAAAGCTAAAGGTTTATTACGCCGCGACCCACGAATGGTTGAGCGTAAAAAGCCCGGACAAAAGAAAGCCCGCAAAAGATTCCAGTTCAGCAAACGTTAAAATTATTGAGGAAATATACAAAACATGGCAAGAATAAGTTATAATGAATTGTTAGACGCCGGTGTTCACTTCGGACACCTGAAAAGAAAATGGAATCCCAATATGGCTCCTTATATTTTTATGGAGAAAAATGGTATCCACATTATTGATCTGAATAAAACTGCAGCAAAAATGGAGGAAGCCGGTGCTGCTATGAAACAAATAGCTAAATCGGGCAAGAAGATTCTTTTTGTTGCAACAAAAAAACAAGCTAAGGATATTGTTGCCGAGCATGTAAAAAAAGTTAATATGCCTTACGTTACCGAAAGGTGGCCCGGAGGTATGCTTACCAATTTTGCCACTATCCGTAAGGCTGTCCGCAAAATGGGAAACATCGATAAAATGTTTACCGACGGCACTTCTGAAAATATGTCGAAGAAAGAGCGTTTGCAGGTTACCCGTGAAAGGGCTAAACTGGAGAAAAACCTTGGTAGTATAGCTGATCTTTCTAGACTTCCGGCAGCTATTTTCATAGTTGATATCAGCAAGGAGCATATTGCTGTTGCCGAAGCAAAAAAACTTAGCATACCGACATTTGCAATAGTGGATACGAATTCAAACCCAAATGAAGTGGATTTTCCTATTCCAGCAAATGATGATGCGGCTAAGTCAATTTCCCTTATTGTAGGATCAATGGTTGAATCTATTGAAGAAGGCCTTGCTGAGCGTAAATTTGACAAGGATAAGCAGACAGACGAGGAAAAAGAAGCAGCAGCAGAAATTGAAAAACTGAAAGCAAAAACCCTTGCTGAACTTGAGGAAGAAGAAGAAGTGGATGAAGTTAAAAAAGCGAAGAAAGCAGCCGCAAAAGCAGCCACATTGAAACTCAAGGAAGAAGACGAAGAAAAGGATGAAAAAGATAAAAAACCAGCATTGAAAGCAACTAAAAATTTTACTAAAAGACCAACTGTTGGCGGAGCAAAGAAATCAATAAAATAATACTTTACATTAAGAAATATAGAAATGGCTAATATTACAGCAGCTGATGTTAACAAGCTGAGGCAAATGACAGGTGCCGGCATGATGGATTGCAAAAAAGCGCTTGTTGAATCAGAAGGAGATTTTGAAAAAGCAATAGATTATTTAAGAAAAAAAGGACAGAAAGTTGCAAGCAACAGAAGCGACAGGGCTGCCAATGATGGACTTGTTCTGGCTAAAACTTCGGCAGATGCAAAAAAAGCTATTATTGTTTTAATAAGCTGTGAAACTGACTTTGTTGCTAAAAGTGCCGATTTCACTAAATTTGCAAATGATGTTGCGGATTTTGCAATTGAAAAGACTCCCAAAACAATTGAGGAGCTCAGGGCCGCTAATTTGAATGGCAGAACCGTTGAAGAAAACCTAACTGATTTGATCGGGAAAATTGGCGAAAAAATGGAGGTGGCTTCTTATGATATGATAGAAGCACCTAAGACCTTTTCATATAATCATCCAGGAAACAGGTTAGGAACTATTGTTGGCCTTAATAAAGATAATATTGTAAACATAGACCAAATTGGCAAGGAAATAGCCATGCAGATTGCTGCAATGAATCCTGTTGCGGTGGATAAAGGTGATGTTGATCAGAAAACAATTGACAGGGAAATAGAAATTGGAAAAGAACAGGCACGCCAGGAAGGCAAACCTGAAGATATGCTTGAAAAAATTGCTTTGGGAAAACTTAATAAATTCTATAAAGAACGTACGCTTCTTAATCAGGAATTTGTTCGCGATACCAAAAAGACCGTTGGGCAATACCTTATTGAAGCCGATAAAGAACTTAAAGTTATATCTTTTAAGCGCTTTATGCTAGGCGCATGAGAAAGTTAAATTAATTAAAGAAGAGGGATTATCCCTCTTTTTTTTTGCAAAATTATTTGGTGCAAGTACATCAAATTTCATTAAGCACAATATTAAAATAGTATTTCAATAAAGATTTTTTTTAATTTTACAAACAAATCCATATAAATGAAATACAAACGTATATTGCTAAAACTAAGCGGCGAGGCATTGATGGGCAAGAATCAGTACGGTATTGCCATAAATAAGTTGGAAGAATATGCAGCCGAAATTTCAGCAGTTGCAGAAACAGGTGTCCAGGTTGCAATTGTTATTGGTGGAGGAAATATTTTCCGCGGTTTAAAAGGAGCGGGTCAAGGGTATGATCGGGTGCAGGGAGATTATATGGGAATGCTGGCGACAGTGATCAATAGCTTGGCTATGCAATCAGCACTTGAAAATATGGATGTTAAATGCCAGATATTATCGGGTATCCCGATTGATAACATTTGCAAAGCGATGAATCGTAGGCGTGCCTTGGATTCATTAGCCAAGGGAAAAGTGATCATTATAGCAGGAGGTACTGGAAATCCATATTTCACTACCGATACAGCGGCAGCCCTTAGAGCTGTTGAGATAAAAGCGGATGTGCTGCTTAAAGGAACACGTGTAGATGGAGTATATACTTCCGATCCTGAAAAAAATAAAAATGCAAAGATGTTCGACAAGCTAACATTTGAAGATGCTTATGAAAAACACTTGAATGTTATGGATATGACAGCTTTTACTTTATGTAGGGAAAATAAATTACCAATTATTGTGTTTAATATGAATAAAAAGGGCAACTTACTTAAAGCTGTAAAAGGATTAAAAACAGGTACAATTATAAATTAACAAATCAAATAGATGGAACCCAACCAAACAGTGGATAAAGAAGTATGGAAAAAAGCCCGCGAAAGAGCAGGATTTAAAATTCACTTCCTTATTTATATAATTGGCATTGCTCTTTTCTGGATAACTTGGGCGTTTATAGTATATATTTATAATGGAGAATATAATCATAAATGGCCTGTCTATCCTATGCTGGGATGGGGGCTTATAGTTTTGCTTCATTATCATATCGTTTACAGGTGGAAAAATAAACTTACTCAGAAGGAGTATGATAAACTTATAAATAAGGATAATAAATAAAACAAAATAGATTGTTATGACAGAAGATGTTCAGTTTTGTTTAGATGTTGCAAAGGAAAGTATGCAAAATGCATTACTTCACCTTGAACGAGAAATGCAGAAAGTTAGGGCAGGAAAAGCAAGTCCACAAATGGTTGAAGGAATTCGTGTTGATTATTACGGTACTATTACACCTTTAAATCAAATGTCTAATGTAAGCGCACCCGATCCTAAAACTATTTTTATCCAACCCTGGGATAAAAACGCTCTTCAGCCGATTGAAAAAGCCATCATGGCAGCTAATCTAGGCTTTAACCCAATGAATGATGGTATGGTAATAAGGATCCCTGTCCCTCCATTGACCGAAGAAAGAAGGAAAGAATATGTGAAGCGGGCTAAAAGTGAAGCTGAAAATGCACGAGTGGTGATAAGAGGCATTCGCAGGGAAGCCAACGAAACTGCCAAAAAACTTGAAAAACAAGGGTTACCTGAAGATGAGATAAAAAAATTAGAAGCGGATATTCAAACCCTTACTGACGAACACATCCTGAAAATTGATAAAATTATTGCAGCAAAGGAAAAAGATATTATGACGGTATAATATCATTCAGTGCAGTTACAACAGATATCAATGCCTTTCCTGTTTGTTAAGATTTCTTTTCTAAAGGAATTATAATTATATCCGTTCCATATTTCTTTAAAAGAAGATTTATTCAAATCGCCCAATTGATGTTGAGCATCCTTGTCAAAACAACAGGGAGAAACTTTGCCATCCCATGTAATAACTACAGATCGCCACATGCGTAGACAATGATTTTTAAGTTTCTTTTTTAATGAAAATGTTCCATCAGCATTTTTGTTATATCTGGAATATGAAGAGCTCAAAGGCATCAAAGAATTCCCATTTTGGAAATTGTAAAATTGCGCGGTCTTTAGTTCAAATTTATCAACTCCTAACTGTCTTGATAAATGAGTAATATCATGGATCAGATTTTCATTCGATTTTAATATCAGGCATTGAAGAATGATATATGGTGTCTTGGAATTCAGCTTCTTCTTCCATTCTACCAGGTTTTTAATTCCTGTAATAACTTTATTAAAATCTCCATCTGCACGATATGATGTATAACTTTCTTCATCAGAGCCATCAAGAGAAATAATTATCCTGTCGATTCCGGATTCTATTGTTTTACGAGCATTTTCATCATCAAGAAAATGGCCATTAGTAGAAGTTGCTGTATATATTCTTTTTGATCTTGCATAATTTACCAATTCGAAGAATTGTTTATTCAAATAAGGCTCTCCCTGGAAATATATCATAAGATAAACAAGATCCTTCGACAACTGATCAACATATCTTTGAAAATTATCAAGACTTATACTTCCTGTTTCTCTTGAAAACCTCTTTAATCCGCTTGGACATTCAGGGCAACTGAGGTTGCAGTTGGTGGTGGCTTCAATGGAAGCGCTGACAGGCATTCCCCAATGCATTGGAACTTTAAAGATCCTTGAAAGAAAAAAACTTTTATATACAAGAACAGCATTGAAAAATTTCCTGAAAGTAAGATTAGAAAGAAAGTTTATTGAATCTGAAAATCCAGCTTTCACAATACATTTCTTAATTAATCAATATTCTTAGTGAGGCTTTTAACAAGGTAGAATTTATTAAAGAATTCTTTAGCTATAATCCTTAAAACAGTATAGGAGGGTATTGCTAACATCATGCCGGGAATTCCTGCAATACTGCCAGCCATCATTATTACAAGGAATATTTCCAACGGATGCGCTTTTACACTGTTTGAATAAATAGTTGGCTGAAGCACCATAGCATCGAGCAAATTAACAACAACAAAAACCCCCAGCATTTCAAAAATCAAAGGGACCATTTGTGTAGAGAAATCCATTGTAAGATTACTGGAAAGTCCTAATAATATACCAATGGAAGCGCCGATGATAGGACCAACATAGGGAACGATATTCATTATGCCTACAAAGAAACCAATCATCAACGCATTCTTAAAACCAAGTATCCACATGCCTAGTGTCATAAGGCTTATCACAAGGGTGAGGTCAATGCATAGGCCAATAAAATAACGTGTAAGCAATCGTTTGGTTTCCATTAAAACATGTTTTATTTCATTCTGGTAATCTACAGGAGTGGCAGCCATTATCATTTTTAAAAATAATTTTTCATCTTTCAGAAAGAAGAAAGTAATGAAAGAAATTGCAAAAAATGCCACAGCAATGCTGCTTGTAAAGCTAACTATAGAATTAATAAAATTTGAGAATTGGGTAATTCCAACTACCGACATTATTTGAGAGGAAATATTTTGAGTAATATCAGTTGATGAAGAGATAAGATTATATTGAATAAGTATTTTCTGTAAGTATTTTATAGGCTCCTGGAAACTTTTCGATAATGTATCAACGCTTATCCCCGATAAGAGATCGGCTTGCTTGGCAATTAAAGGAACAATCAGCCAGAAAATAAGAAAGATAATAAAGAACATACCCAGTAAGGCAATTAAGGCGCTCAAAGCATGTGGGAATCCAATCTTTTTTAATTTAATGGTGTTTAATAGCCTTACCAAAGGCTGTCCTATAATGGAAAGTACTGCCGCTACCAATATATAAGTAACAATGGCGCTGAAATACCAAAGCAGGAACCCCACAATTATTATTACTGGAATGGCAACATACCATTTTTTATTTTTCATGACAAAGATTATTTATTATCTGAACTTTTAAATTTGAACAAATATATATGAAATTACGATACTCACGCTTATGCAGAGCTAAATAAAAAAAGCAGCTGACTTAGCTGCCTTTTAAAAATTTAAATAAAATCAATGCTATTCTTTTAAAGTAAGTTCTTTAATTATATTTGAGGCTCCGGCATATTTGTCAATAATAAATAATATATATTTAATATCAACAGATATTGTTCTTTGATAATTATCATCAAAAAAGATTGGAGAGCTGGTTGATTCCCAGTTAATATCGAATACAAGGCCTATAAGATTTCCGTCACCATCAATAACAGGGGCTCCGGAATCGCCACCGGTAACATCACTATTTGTAATAAAATCTACATTTATTTTACCGTCGGTGGCATATTTCCCGTAATCTTTATTTTGGTATAAAAGCTTTAATTTACTTGGCACTTCAAACTCGGGATTTTTAGGATCTTCTTTAGCAATCAGTTCATCTAAAGTAGAGAAATATGTAAAACTTGTAGTTGAATTAGGTTTATAATCTGTAACCTTTCCATACGTAAGCCGCATTGTAGAATTGGCATTCGGGTAATATTTTTTATATTTTTTATCTTTATTCATCTCCATTATTCCCCCTACATATAAACGATTGCCTTTTGTTAACTCAAGCTTAGCATTATTATACATGTCAGCAACATCGGTGAATTTAGAATAAAAGGATCTCATGGTTATCCAACCCAAATCTTTATCAAGCTTTTTATAATCAGGTTTTATCAGGAAATCGAGTATTTTATCTTTGCTAGCAAATATTGATTGATCATATAAATCATTCACAAAAGAAGGAATATTGTCTTTATATTTTTTCTGAACTGTTGCAAAAATATCCGGATGAAATTCTTTGGGTACATCTTTAAAAAACATATCAAGCAAGGCATTACATATTTTTTTGTCTGTTGGTAAATTATAATTCTTAAAGTACAACTTTGCATTATAGGTAAGGCTTTGTGTCAGTCTGTTTATTGCTTCATCATCAACAGCAAGCTTCAACTGTTTATAAAGTTCTTCGTATGTATTGGCAAATATCAGAATTTCTATACTCCGGGTGATTGCTTCCTTGTAATATATATACGGGATGGTATATTTCCCCACTTTTTCATATGATTTTTCTATATCGCTTAAAACGCTACCATACTTTTCTTTTAACTTGGGGTCGGCACTATACCAACTGGTAAAAGCTTTTTCTATTGCAAGCTTTTTGTCATATATATTCAGTTTTTTAAGCTGTTCCGTTTGCCCGATGTAATATTTATAGTAATTAGCAGAAGATGCATATTTCTCTGCATATTGAATCTTCACTTCTTCGTTTGCTTTCATATCTTCATTCATCAGCGAAAGCTTTTTTTCGCGGATTTTCACAATAGAAGGATTAAATTTATCCGTCGCAACTTTTACTCCATAAGAAGTTATAAACCTGTCGGAAGTACCCGGGAATCCAAGCACCATTGCAAATTCATCTTTCTTAAGTCCTTTTAAGGAAATTGGCAAATAATACTTGGACTTATAAGGAATGTTTTTCTTGGAATAGTCAGAAGGCCCACCATCAGGCGACATATAAACCCGGAATAAAGAAAAATCTCCTCCATGACGAGGCCACATCCAGTTATCGGTATCACCGCCAAATTCGCCTATCGCATTAGGAGGAGCCCCAACAAGTCTTACATCTTTATATGTTTCGGTAACAAATAAATAAAATTCGTTACTTTCAAAGAAAGGCAATACTTTTCCATTATATGTAGTTCCTTTAATAGCAGCTTTTTCAAGTATAGTACTAATGGAATCGATAACAGCTTGTCGCTGTGTTTCCGACATTTTATCATTTACATAAGGTAATATTTTGCCCGAAACTTCTTCAATCCGTACAAGGAAAGTTGCTGATAACTTGTCGTTTCGGAGTTCTTCGCTTTTATCCATTGCCCAGAAGCCATTAGCCAGGTAATCTTTTTCAACAGTACTATGGCTTTGAACAAAACCCCGCCCACAGTGATGATTTGTAAAAAATAACCCTTCTGAAGATACCATAACACCTGAACAATAGCCGTTGTTAATTGAAATAATGGCATCTTTAATACTGGAGTGGTTCACACTGTAAATTTCATCTGCTGTAAGATGGCAGCCCATCTTCTGCATATCTACATAATTAAGGCGATCTATCAGCAAAGGAAGCCACATTCCTTCGTCGGCTTTTACCTTCATGTTAAGGAAAAGCGAAGAAACCAGAAATACTAAAAATATTTTCTTGTTCATAACAAATAATTTTTATCAGTTATTATATCTTATATTTTGCAAACGCCAAATATAGGGAAATTTTTAATTATACGTTTTTTTACTTAATTTTTTATTCAAAATTATATTTTTTACTTATGAAAGGCTTGTTAATGTATATATCCCACGGTAAACACATCCCAGCCATTAGCCGAAATTTTATGCATGGCATCCTGATTTTGCATAATCATCTGTCCGTAATAATTAAAATCAAAAACATAAGGATTACTATACCATCTGTCAATATTCATGATAATCTGTATAACCGGCGTGGATGTTGCTGTTAATGTAAACGAAACCGGCAGTTTTACAGAGAAGCTGTTATCTACGTATATGGTATCGCTTCCGTAAATAACCCTCCCTATTCCAAGATGTGTATTGAAGTTCACAATGGTGTCGCCGAGGTCTTTCCATTTACCGTCTAACTGCATGTAATGATAACCTCCGCCATATATTGATGGCCAGGACATATTTGATTCAGGAGGGTTGAGAAACATATTGGTTTGATTTTGTGCATTGATAAAACCAAAACGGAAAGAAATAGTATCATAAGCGCCAGTCGTCAATTTATCGCAAATATTCCATGTTAGTGTTGAAGGAATAGTATTATCAACATAGTAATACCATGAGCAAGTATTAATATTTATAACAGCGCCATTTGATTTATGGAACTGTACATCAGAAATAAAATACCTGTAATCATCCACTTCATAATGATTTCCTGCTGCATTGGTATAAATCATGGTATCCAGCTGCACAGGACTGCCATTAACATAATGGGCAAATGAAAGGGTTACGGTTCCTGTTGTATTATTAGCAGGTGCTACCGGTTTTGGAGTTAATGCGTCCTTCTTGCATGAATTAATAATAACAGCAAAGGAAATTAAAGGAATTAATATTAATAATATTTTTTTCATTGGAAGTATTTTTAATATTCTTAAAAAACCTGCACAAATATACGCATAATTGATAAAAATAAGAGGGATAATGCTTGTGTTTTTGCCTGAGATTAGAGTTAAATTATGATAACTTTAACAAAAAGTGATACACCTTTAACTTTTAAGTGGTAGTGTGAAACGAATTTGTGGTAGTGTAAAACAAATATGTGGTAGTGTGAAACAAACAAGTGGTAGTATGAATCAAATTTATGGTAGTGCAAATTAAATTTGTGGTAGTGTAAAACAAATATGTGGTAGTGTGAAACAAACAAGTGGTAGTATGAATCAAATTTATGGTAGTGCGAATTAAATATGTGGTAGTGCGAATTAAATATGTGGTAGTGTAAATCAAATTTGTGGTAGTATGAATCAAATTAGTGGTAGTGCGAAACAAATTTGTGGTAGTGCAAAAGTTTTATACTACCCTTTTCAACTTAAAATGATACAACTATAACTTATAGTTATCTGCTTTCAAATTAACATGATATAGCTTTAACTTAAAATGATATAACTACAAATTAAAAGTACTTAAAGTGAACTAAAGTTTAGAGTGCTTAAAGTTAGAATACTTTAGGCAATTTAGGCACTTTATTAACTTTAAGCACTTTTAACTGCTTACAATTGTGGAATAAAGAGATGAGGTGTGCTAAGCTGCCCTTTTCCGGCTGAATTTATGCCATAAATGCGAATATAGTTCTTACCGGCCACAAGTCCTGTGAAAATAAGCTTAGTACTGGCAGCGCTTTCCAATACTATTTTCCATGAAGCTTCATCATCTGGTGTGGTGGAAATTTCAACTGTATAGCGATTATCACCTTTGCTATGCGATTTATTTGAAACTCCCAGCTTTTTCCTCTCAGTCTTTTTCAAAATAGCTTTATAGGTGCCGACTCCTTTTCCTTCTATAATCTTTGTAATTACAGGCATGGGAGGAGGAACAGCAGGCTGCGGTTGATTGCTTGCATCGAAGCCGGAAAGGATAATTTTTTCAATATCATGATTGCAAACAGTATGGGCGTATATGAGAAGCAGAGCCATATATTCATGAACTATACCTGACTGTTCATCGCGTGTTTTAATAATATTACTGTTGCCTTTAGCCTGCGCAATAAGGTTGGTTAATTTGGAATTAGCCGCCTCGAAATCGGATAGACTTACCGGAATAGCCGTGAAAAGCGAGGTGTTAACATACATGCCTTCGGTAATAATACGTGTAGCCAACACATTTACCGCCTGAGGCTCCACTGCGCAACAATGCATTACCGGGTTGAAAGGATGTGTGGATGCCATTTGAGATAGATTTAGGATTTGTGAATTAAGATATTAAATTAATAAAGTTTATTTAATGTGATTTTTCGCAAAATTTATGCCAATTTAAAAATTGATGTTTGATAAAAAAATAGTAATTTTGGTAAAGACAAAAGTAAAAGTATGAAAAATCTTTGGAGACTTTCGTTAATAATTTTATTGACTTTATTGATGAGTTGTAAAAAAGATGACTCTTCACAAAATCCTATATTTGAAAAACTCTTAGGAACATGGAAATGTATGCATTATAATGACACTACTGGAGTAATAACTAATGAACCAGCAGGATATTCTAAAGCAATAGAATTCGATAAAGACGGCATTTATAAAGAATATATGAACGGTAATCAACAAGAAAAATACAAATTCACTTTAACAGAAAATCCCCCTCCCAATATGGCAACATATAATTTATTAACCTTTTATCCCTATGATTTCTTAAATGGTTGTCAACCTATCTTTCGACAATTCATAGTTATTGGCGAGCAAGACACAATTTTTATTTTTGATTACAGTAATTTCTCTATTTTTTCTATGTACATAAGGCAATAATAACAAACAATTACTTATAAAATAAAGATAATAAAATAAAGAAGTTGATATAATCTTTAGTAATTAATTAAAATAATACAAAATGAAAAAGACAATAATAATATTTGGTTTGTTAGCGCTAAATCATGCATTTTCAAGTATTACGTACGGTCAGAAGAGCGATACAAGCAAGTTTAAAATAGGTTTTGGAATATCATTATTAAATATTAATGACTTTGAAACTTATAGTTCTGAAGAAGGTTATGTTCCTTATTCTACATCTATATCCATTCCTATGACATTCCGCAATCATTTCAGAATGGAACCTGAGTTAGGATTCTCAAGAGTTATTGGAAAAAATAATAATTTTAATAATTATATTTCTATGGGTTTAGGATTATATTTTCTACATAGTAAAAGAGAACTTACTTTGCTATATGGAGTTAAATTAGGTGCAGATATTAATAATATTTATGAAGCGCTTGCAATAGGCGGTGAATATTTCTTTTCGCCAAGATTTAGTCTGGGAGGCATGTTTATGCTTAAACTAACGCAAACAGAAAAAATATTACCAAATAATACTGCACTTTCAACTAATTCATCAATTTTATTACGATTTTATTTTAAATAATTTTTAAAAGCAAGATTACATAAATTATCATTTATTCATCGTCTCAGCTATTTTTGCAACATTTAACTTCTTACTGCCTACCTGCTGCTGCCAACTTAATTACTTCAGTCACTTATAACTTTTAATTGTTTCAAATACATCTGTATTGTGTTTTCCAGCCCATAATATAACGCATCGCATATTAAAGCATGCCCGATGGATACTTCAAGCAAAGCAGGTATGTTCTTTACAAAATAATTAAGGTTTTCAAGGTTAAGGTCGTGCCCGGCATTTAAACCAAGTCCTGCCTCTTTGGCTGCATTTGCCGCTTTTACAA
Source organism: Bacteroidales bacterium (assembly GCA_050013795.1). Lineage (GTDB taxonomy): Bacteria > Bacteroidota > Bacteroidia > Bacteroidales > CG2-30-32-10 > CAWHOW01. The sequence continues at coordinate 18,501 of JBEKEO010000006.1, read as the reverse complement.
AATGAAATATAGCTTGTACTCTGCTTAAAGAATAACGTTTTGCATAATCTTCGGTATAAAGCTCTACCCTGTCGGTACCAGTTTTAACAGCATTGTATATATTGTCAACATCTGTATCAACAAAAACAGAAACACGGATACCATTACTTTTAAATTCAGCAATAACATCTTTAAGGAAGGATTCATTCTTCTTAGTATCCCATCCGGCATTGGAGGTTAAGGCATCGGGAGGGTCGGGAACCAAAGTAACCTGAGCAGGCTTAACTTTGCAAACAAGCTCAACGAATTTCTTGGAAGGATAACCTTCAATGTTAAATTCTGTAGTAACAACAGGCTTTAAATCGAGTACATCCTTATAACGTATATGGCGTTCATCAGGACGGGGATGCACAGTTATTCCCTGTGCTCCATAACGTTCGCAATCCATTGCCACTTTAATTAAATCGGGAAGATTGCCACCGCGTGCATTGCGGATAGTGGCTATTTTATTTATATTTACACTTAGCTTGGTCATAATAAAATCGATAATTTTAAGTTAATTCCATCAAATAGTGTAGTAACTTTGCGTAATGAATTTGCAAATCTAAAAAATTAGTATGTTTGTAAAGATAAACAATTCAGGAATTATTGTGAAAGCAGGCAAGATATGACAGCTAAGGATATTGTTACAAATTCTTTTACTCCGCTTAAAACTTCTGATACCGCTCTGAATGCATTGGCTATCATGGAAGATTTGAAAGTGAGGCATCTTCCCATAGTCAATAATGAAGAATTTCTAGGACTTATTTCACATGTTGATATTGAGAATTTGAATACTCCCGAAGAGCCTCTGGGTAATCATAACCTTTCACTGGCAAAGCCTTTTGTTTACCAAGATCAGAATATTTATGAAGTGATAAGAATGTTTTCTTCGCTTAAATTATCATTGCTTCCTGTATTGGACAGAAAAAATAATTACATAGGTTCCATTATGTTTCCCGAACTTGTTCAGAATTTCTCAAAGCTTACTGCTGCCGATAATCCCGGAGGTGTGATTATAATTGAACTTAACAACAATGATTATTCTTTATCTGAAATAGCTCAGATCATTGAATCGAATGATGCCAAGGTGCTGAGTTTATATGTTACTTCCTTCCCCGATTCGACCAAGATTGAGATTACAATAAAACTAAATAAAATAGATATACATTCTGTCCTTCAAACATTGTACAGGTATAAATACAGCGTAACAGCTACTTTTTCTGAAGAGGAATACAACGATGTTCTAAAGGAAAGGTTTGATTCGCTTATGAATTACCTGAACATTTAAAACATGTATTCCCGTATTTTTTCATTTGTATTGTTTTGTTCTTATTGCCAGTATTCTGTTGCACGAATAGCAAATCAGATACCAGGAAAAGACGGTAATGATACTTTAGCAAAGCACACTTATTTTATCATAAATAAAATTTCAATTGAAGGAAATAAAATCACTAAGCCTGGTATTATATACAGGGAATTATTATTTCATGAAAACGATTCGATCGATACCAATAAATTAAAAGGTATATTAGAACAATCGCGTAAGAATTTACTGAACACATCCTTATTTAATTTTGCAACTATTGATACATTGAATGTTCATGAAGGGAAGACCGACATAAAAATCAGTGTTGTCGAGCGCTGGTATATATGGCCTGTGCCTTTTTTACAGATTAACGACAGGAACTTCAACGTATGGTGGAAAACCAAGGATTTTTATAGGGCAGATTACGGAATAAACCTTGATTGGGAAAACTTCAGAGGACGTAAAGAATCTGTGATTGTTATGATACGAGCCGGGTTCGACCAGACATTCGCTTTATCATATAAAATCCCATACATTAATAAAGATAAAACCATTGGCATGGGAATAAGCGCCGGATATACCGGCAATCATGAAGTAGCTTATGTAACGCAGAAAGATGTACAACTTTCCTATAAAGACGAGGATAAATATGTTCAGCAAAATATTTTTGCCACTTTTAATATTACTTACCGCCCTGACATATACAATTTTCAGATATTCCAGGTGAATTATAATCATTACTTATTTTCGGACACTTTGTTTAAACTGAATCCGCATTTTGCGACAAATGAACATGTACAATACTTTACTTTTTATTATTTTTTCCGAAGCGATCACCGCGATATTGCAGCTTATCCTTTAAAAGGATATTATTTCGACCTTGAGTTGAATAAAAATGGATTTGGCATTCTGAAGGATGAAAATCTTTATGCTTCCTATTTGCACACATCTATCCGTAAATTCTGGCAAATTCATAATCGATGGTATCTTGCCAGCGGGATAAATGCAAAACTGTCGAACAATGCTTCACAGCCATATTTTATAGAAAGGGGGCTTGGCTATGGCCCTAATTTTGTGCGTTCTTACGAATATTATGTTGTGGACGGGCAGGATTACGCCCTGCTTAAAACTAATCTGAAATATGAGCTGATTAAAACAGGGATGAAGAGATTAAAGTTTATTCCGTACAAAAAGTTCAGTCTTTTTTATTATGCCGTTTACCTTGGCTGTTTTGTTGATGCGGGTTATGTTGATAATGTGAATAAACTTGAAACTGTCAATAACAATTTGCCCAATACAGGTCTTTTGGGTGGTGGACTCAATTTGGATATTGTTACTTATTATGATGTGGTTTGGAGTGTTCAGTATTCAATAAATAAGATGTGCCAATATGGACTTTTTCTGCATTTTTCAGCACCTATTTAAAAAAAGTGTAATTTGGCTTTTGATTTTTAATTTGATAAAATGAACATTGCATTATACGGCAAGTCGTTTACCGACACATTCGACGAAGCAATCCAGCAATTGATTTCTGCTCTTGAAAAGAGAAAATGCACCATCTTTGTATTTGAACCTTTTGCCAAATTCCTGAAAAAGAAAGTCAGGTTTTCCAACGCCATTGTACCTTTTACAAAACATGAAGAAATAAAAGGAAAGCTTGATTACCTTATCAGTATTGGTGGCGATGGCACTTTACTCAACACTATCACTTTAATAAGAGATTCAGGGATACCGGTTTTTGGTATAAACACAGGCAGGCTGGGTTTTCTGGCAAGCATTTCTAAGGAAGAAATCATTCCTTCTATCAATGCAATATTTGATAATAAATATATCCTTGAAGAACGTTCTTTACTTAAACTCGAAACAGAAAACAAACTCTTTGGCGACCTGAATTTTGCCCTGAATGAGCTTACCGTAATGAAAAAAGATACTTCATCCATGATTACCATTGATACTTGTGTTAACGATGAATTTCTTAATTCCTACTGGGCCGACGGGCTTCTTATTGCTACACCTACAGGCTCCACCGCCTATTCGTTAAGTTGCGGTGGTCCCATTATCACTCCTGAATCGGAGAATTTTATCATTAATCCCATTTCCTCTCATAACCTTACGGTATGCCCTATTGTTATCCCCGACAGGTACAGCATAAAGCTAAAGGTTTCCGACGGAAGGAATCGTCGTTTCCTTGTAAGCCTCGATTCGCGCATGCAAACCATTGATAATTCCATTGAGCTTAATATAAGCAAAGCCGATTTTAAGATAAAGCTTGTACGCCTCGAAAGCGAAAAGTTCTTCTCTACCATCAGGAATAAACTGATGTGGGGACTGGATAAAAGAAATTAAAAATAGTACCTAAAGTAAAAAAGCAGGCAGTAGGCATTGGGCAATCAAATTGATTTTCACACCTCCTGTTTTCTACTATTCCGTTGTCATTTACACGTAATTCATAGTTCCTATTTACGCATGAACAATAGTTTTTCCTGTTTCCGGAACTGATTACAACTCATCAACTATAGTGTACAATACATACATGATAGATTACATCACCTACATTGTCGTGTACGTAAACATAAACGTTCGTTTACAACACCTACACGATAGTTTACAGCACATACCTTATCGTCTACATACACATAGATGGTTGTTTGCGTAACCTACACTATCGTCTACATACACGGTTATTTTCATCACCTACACTATCGCCTACATATACATACATGGTCGTTAACATCGCCTACACTATCGTTTACATCGTGTACACTATTGCTTACGACACCTAAACGATTTTTTCTGGCAATGCATTATTTCTGATGTGTTCTACTGCACTACGGCATACAATATAATGCTATTCCATACCATAGGATCAGTTCAAAAGAGGTTGACCAGAGTTATTATTTCCTTTTTGCTTCTTTTGGTTGAAATTGAAAAAGGAAATACCACTTTTGAACATTATGCAAAAGGCAATCAACTTTCAACTGAAGACTGATGACTAACTACTACTAATAACTATTTCGTATTTTTGCTCACAAATTAAAAAAACTCAATATGAACCTTACTGTTAAAGAGCAATTCCTTACACTATGGAAAAAGTATTTTAAAAATGCCGAACTCCCCATTGCTTTTTATTTCGGTAATACCAGTGATGATGCTGTTACAAAAGTTGAAAAATCAAAGGACTGGAGTTGCATTATATGCGAGCTAGCCAAAGTGCGTAAAGGCGAATCGCTCATGTATGCTGCCGATGCCCTTGGCTGCATGGGCGCTAAGCGATATCTTGGTTTTTCTGAAAATCTACGTCCCGATTTTGAATATTTCCTTTCATGCGGCATTCCCGGCAAAATGGAAGGCGAACGTTATAAAAGAGGCCCCGAAATAGTGCGCGAAATGCAAAAGCACCAGAAAACATTGCCGACCAAAGGAAAGAATATCATTTTCAAGCGATGGGATAAACTTACAGAATCAGATAATCCTGATGTGGTGGTGTTCTTTGCCAAAGGCGAAGTGCTTTCGGGCTTATTTACCCTTGCCAATTTCGAGAATGTTGACCCAAATGGTGTTATTGCTCCTTTTGCCGCCGGCTGTGGTTCAATCATTCATTACCCGTATCTTGAAAAAGATGCTAAAGAGCCTAAAGCTGTTATTGGTTTGTTCGATCCCTCATCCCGCCCTTGTATCCCGGTTGATTATTTAAGCTTTGCTATTCCTATGGTTAAGTTTGAAAAGATGATTGCTTATATGGAGGAAAGCTTCCTAATTACTGATACATGGAAGAATGTAATGAAGAAAATGAAATAAAATATCAATAGTTATTAATCAACAAATGAATACTATATGAAAGCTGGACTGATTCTATCTTTTTTAAAAGACTTAGCTAAAAACAACAATAAAGAGTGGTTTCATGAAAACAAACCCCGCTATGAAGAAGCTAGGAAAGAATGTGAGACTTTTGTTAATACAATTATTCCCGAAATCTCAAAATTTGATAAAGGTATAAGCGGGCTGACTGCGAAAGAATGTATGTTCAGGATTTATAATGATGTGCGTTTTGCAAAGAACAAACCTTTGTATAAAACTAATTTCGGCGGATTTATTGCAAAAGGAGGTAAAAACAAGGGGCATGCAGGATATTATTTTCATATAGAACCCGGCAATTGCTTTATCGCAGGCGGAATCTATATGCCTCAGCCTGATACTCTTAAAGCAATAAGAAAAGAGATATATTACAATTACAAAGAGTTTTCAGGCATATTATCTGAAAAAACATTTAAAAAATATTTTCACGAACTTGGCGAAGATAAAACCAGCCGTGTGCCTAATGATTTCCCTAAAGATTTTGAAGGCGCAGAATTGCTGAAATATAAAAGCTATTCTGTAATTTGTCCCTTAACCGGTAAGCAGCTATTATCAGATAAATTAAACGCCCATATCATTACCGTTTTTAAAGCCCTGATGCCTTTGAATAAATTTCTTAACAGGGCATTGATTGATTAACCGAGTTTAGGGTTTCAAAAGCAACAAAATCCTTGCTTTTTCTTTAAAATTTTTGTATTTTTACACATTATATTATAGTATTATATACTAATTGTATTATTTTTACGTTTGATTTCCATCAACTTTATGATAGAAATAATGACTAAAAAGATTTTAACCTGCAGTTGCTTCTTGATGATATCATTAAGCATGTTTGCTCAGGCGCCTATATACAGCAATGAATTCCTTTCAATTGGCGTTGGCGCAAGGGCTATTGCCATGTCTAATTCAAACGTTGCTGTTGTTGATGATGTAACATCGGGTTACTGGAATCCCGCCGGACTTACCTCAATCACTTCTAACATACAGGCAGCTGTTATGCATTCGGAATATTTTGCAGGAATAGCACAATACGATTATGCTTCAATCGCTGCTAAGATTGATACTAAAAGCACTATTGGTTTTTCTTTTATACGCTTTGGTGTTGATGATATCCCAAATACAACCCAAATGATAGATCCCCAGGGAAATATTAATTATGATAATATCACAACTTTTTCTGTTGCAGATTATGCTTTTCTTGTTTCTTATGCAAGAAGGCTGGAAAAAATAAAAGGGTTAAATGTTGGAGCAAATGTAAAAATTGTTCATTCTATAGTCGGAAATTTTGCAAAATCATGGGGCTTTGGCCTTGATGCAGGCGCTCAATATACAACAGGGAAATGGATGTTTGGCGCTATGGCACGGGATATTACTTCAACTTTTAATGCATGGAGTTTTGATATTCCGGCAGATATGCAGGCTGTATTTACTGAAACAGGGAATGAAATCCCTAAAAATTCTCTTGAAATCACTTTGCCTAAACTAATTCTTTCAGCCGCAAGGAAATTCAGGATATCTGATAAATTTTCTTTGCTTACAGATATAGATGCCGATGTGACTTTTGATGGGGAAAGAGATGTACTTATCAAAAGTAAGCAGGTATGTGTTGACCCACATTGTGGTATTGAACTTTCGTTTAAAAATTTCATTTTCCTACGAGGAGGTATTGGCAATATACAGCGGGAAGCGAATATAACAGGGAAAGAAATTGAAACATTCCAGCCTAACTTCGGCGTTGGTATTAAGATTAAAGATATTATTTCAATTGATTATGCATTGACGAACATTGGCGATAATTCAATTGCATTGTATTCAAATATTTTTTCATTGAAATTAAATATTAACAAAATTGAGAAAAATAAAAATTAAAATATTCTTTTATAATACCATATTTAAAATATAAAAGGGTTCCTTATGAAAAAGTATTTATACTTACTTTTTTTTGTTATTCTTTATTCGACAGTTTTCTCTCAGACTACGAAATATGGGAATGAGTGGATAAATTATTCTCAGAAATATTACAGGATATTTGTTGTAAAAGATGGAATATACAGGATAGATTCCACAACACTTGCACATGCAGGAATTAATTTAAGAACTACTAATGCAAAATCTTTTCAGATTTTCGGAAGGGGCAAAGAAGATTCTATTTATGTTTACTGTGGAAATGGTGGTGATACAGTATTAAGCAAAAAGGGTTATATTGAATTTTATGCCATGCATAACGACGGATGGTATGATTCGACTCTTTATCAAAAGCCACAGGTTCAGCCAAATCCAAATTACAGTATGTTTAATGATACTGCCATATATTACCTTACAATTGGCAGCGGCCTTGGAAAACGAATGAAAACCAGTTCCAAGGTTAATTTCTCTTCCTTTTCGCCAGTTGCCTTTATTAACAAAATTTCAAGAGTTGATTATACCAGCAACTATTTTATGGGATATACCGATTACAGTGAGTTAACAGATCCGAAATATCTTAGTTCAGAAGGCTGGTTCGATCCGGGTTTTTCAATAGGAAGTGGGACACTGACTAAATACATACCCACTCCATATGCTTATCCAACAGGTAATGCAACCATTAATTTTCTTTTGATAGGAGAATCAAATTCTTCAGCATATCCTAACCATAATATTTCAATGAATTTTGCAGGGATTAATATTGCAGATACTGCTCTTATCAGTTATTATACTTTAAATTATCAGAGAACAGTTTCTAACTCTTCTCTTGGGTCAAGTAATACTGCATTTAAATTTTCTACCGTTTACAACCCATACAATACTGCTGCTGACAATAATACAATTGCTTATATCAATATTAATTATCAGCATACGCTTGATCTTGAAGGAGCCGGCAGTTTTGTAATGTATGTGCCTGATGCCGCAAGCCCCAAAGACACAACATATCTTAATATAAGTGATTTTGCAGCTGCACCAAGTGACTCTATACTGTTCTATGATTTAACAAATCACGACCGTATCAAAGTTGTGAAAAGCGGAAGCAATTACCATGTATTGGTTCCAAATAACATTCCATCCAGCAGTGTAGAAAAAAAGTGTTTCATTACATCCGTATCAAATGTTTATCATATTTCTTCACTGGAACCAGTAACATTTAATGTTTCTGCTTCACTTTCATTTAATGATTATGCTTCGTCTGCTGCTAATTACTTAATTATTACACATCAAAGCCTTATAAATGGCACCGGTGGAGCCTTGGATTATGCCAATTATAGAAAATCAACTGCGGGTGGCAGTTATTCTCCGCTTGTAGTTGATGTAAATGAATTATATGATCAATTTTCTTATGGCATCAGGAAAGACCCTGTAGCCATTAAAAATTTTGCAAATTATGCATGTCATAAATTCACTAATCTGCCAATAAAAGATATTTTTATTATTGGTAAAGGATTGCAGGCGACAGAATACAGGAACAGTCCATCTGAATATTCATTAACACTGGTACCCGGTTTTGGCATGCCGCCATCCGATATTCTTTTTACAGTTTTCAGCACTAAATTTACAGATTTTAAACCTGTAATTCCAGTTGGAAGGTTAGCGGCAAGGAACCAAACTCAAGTGGAATGGTATTATAGTAAAGTTAAAGAATATGAACTGGCTCAAGCTTCAGCAGTGGGTTGTGTTAATGATGAATGGATGAAGAATGTTCTCCATTTCGGTGGAGGAAGTGATTATTATCAGGAACTGGTTTTATTGAATTACTTGAATGGGTATAAGAATATTATTCAGGGTCCGTTTTTCGGAGGATATGTCAGGACCTTTCTGAAAAGTTCTTCGGCTCCCATTCAGATAAATTTATCCGATTCATTGACAAACATAATAAATAACGGCGTTTCACTGATGACTTTTTTTGGTCATGCCGCCGGTGTCGGCTTTGATGTAAGTATTGATGATCCTTCAGTATATAATAACCAGGGCAAATATCCTTTCCTCATTGCAAATTCATGTCTTGCGGGGGATCTTTTCGAAGACTCTCCAACATCAAGCGAAGATTTTGTTTTGATACCGGAAAAAGGTACAATAGGTTATCTGGGCTCTGTTTCAGTTGGAATAGATAATCTGCTGGATCGATACTCTACTAAATTTTATAGAAATATAGGAGTAATAAATTATGGGCAACCGGTTGGGAAATGTATACAAAATACAATTGATTCCCTTGATGTCTTTCCAAGTGATACTGCAAATAAATTGGTATGCCTGGATATGACTTTGCACGGCGATCCTGCCATAAAAATAAATTATTTTTCAAAGCCGGATTATATGATGACCCCATCAAATGTTTATTTTACACCGGCAGAAGTCACAAACCAGGATTCTGTTTTTACACTTAATGTCATTGCAACAAATATTGGAAAAGCTTTAGATACTATGATTTTTGTAGAAGTAAGAAGAACATATCCTGATGGCAGTATTGCAGATTCTTTAAGGATGATAAAAGCCCCATTTTATAAAGATACTATTAAGTTTAAATTTCCCGTAAACTTCATGAAAGGCATGGGAATGAACACTTTTACTGTTACGCTTGATGCGCAGGGCCAAATTAATGAACTTTGTGAAACCAATAATTCAACTACAGCGTCTTTATTAATAAAGTCAAATGACATAACACCTATATACCCATACGAATATGCCATTGTACCTTCGCTTAATGTTACATTAAAAGCATCAACCGGCGATCCGTTCGCTCCTGCAAGAAATTATATTTTCGAGGTTGACACTACGGATGCTTTTAACAGTCCTGTAAAAATTTCGCATATAGTAAATCATACAGGAGGTGTGGTAACATGGAAACCTAAATTACCCATCACTAAAGACAGTATTGTATATTTTTGGCATGTAAGTGTGGTTCCTACAGGCAGCAGCCCGTCATACAAATGGAAGGAAAGCTCATTCCAATACATTACAGGCAAAAGAGGCTGGGCGCAGGCTCATTTCTTTCAATTTAAAAATGATAATTACCAGTATGTAAATTATAACAAGCCTATTAGAAAATTTATTTTTGCAAATAACATCATTTCAATATTTACGCAAACAGGAAATTGGTTGTGTAATTGTTATCCATGGACATCCGAACAAATTTATGTTAATGGGGCTCAACTAAATGGTTGTTATTGGAATTGCACAGAGTATAACCATTCGGGAATAAAGTTTATGGTTTTTGATCTTCTTTCTGCTAATCCATGGGTAAACCCTGTTTCACCCACAGGGGTATTTCCTTATGAAGGTCCTTACGGTTGCTACCATTGCCAATACTACCCAACATACGATTTTGATTTTTTTATTACTCCTTCGCATGATACCATGAATAAGATTGCCAAATTTATTAATCAAATTCCATCAGGTGATTATGTTTTGGTAATGACTCATTTAAATGATTATTGTCCTGAATGGGACGATTCTTTGGTTAATGCTTTTAAGTCTATTGGGGGAAGCTCCTCATACTCAACAGCAAATGGATTCACGGATAGTTCTCCATATATTTTATTCGGACAAAAAGGTGCACCCCCCGACACCAGAAAACATAAAATTGGCACTGCCAGTGGAACTTTAATTAGTGAGAATGATACAATTATGTCTCATTGGAATAGCGGATATGTAAAATCAGAAATAATTGGACCTGCGTCAAGATGGAATTCCCTACATTGGAGGGTAAAATCATTAGATCACGATACTAAAAAAGACAAGAAAAAATTGTATGTTTTAGGAATTAAATCGAGTGGTGCTACGGATACAGTGATGAAAAATATTTCTTATGTTCACGATTCAATTGATATTAATATTCAACATTTAATTTCCAGTGCAAAGTATCCCTATTTGCAACTTGTAATGGTTACAGAAGATGATTCATTCCACACACCTTCTCAGCTTGTCAGATGGCAGGTATTATTTGATGGTGTTCCTGAAACAGCCCTTGACCCATCCCTTCGTTATAGCTTTTATAAAGATACCCTGCAGGAGGGGGACAGTATTCATTTTTCTGTTGCTACTCATAATGTTAGTGAATATAATATGGATAGCTTACTGATACATTATTGGATAATGGACCAAAACAGGAATATTCATCAAATTTCCTCACACAAATACCGTAAACATCCTGCCGGTGATACTTTAATTAGTTCAGTTAACTATTGTACTTCCGGATTAACTGGGTTAAACAGCTTATGGATTGAAGTCAATCCAAATAATAATCAACCAGAGCAATATCATTTCAATAACTTTGGAAATATATTTTTTACAGTGAAACCTGATAAAATCAATCCCTTATTAGATGTCACATTCGATGGTGTGCATATACTTAACGGGGATATTGTTTCTGCAAAACCATTGATTGAAATAATGCTGAAGGATGAAAATAAATTTCTGCTTATGAGCAATGTTTCTGATACCAGTTTGTTTAATGTCTTTATTCAGAACCCAGGAGCTTCTTCTGCAAACAGGATATATTTCAGAAATTCATCAGGGCAGGAAAATATGCGCTTTTACCCCGCATCTTCTTCATCTGACAATAAATGCAGAATAGAATATAATGCAAACTTTCCTATAGATGGGACGTACAAATTAATTGTGCATGCAAAAGATATTTCTAAAAATAAATCGGGATATAACGATTACCAAATAGATTTTGATGTTATTAATAAATCTACTATTACCGAAGTAATGAATTGGCCAAATCCTTTCACTACGGCAACACATTTTGTTTTCACTCTTACCGGTTCGGTAATCCCCACATATTTTAAAATTCAGATTATAACAATTACAGGAAAAATAGTCAGAGAAATAGGAATGGAAGAACTTGGCCCTATTCATATTGGCAGAAATATTACACAGTATGCCTGGGATGGAAAAAATGATTATGGTGATAAGTTGGCAAACGGAGTTTATTTATATCGTGTTACAACAAATATTAACGGAAAGAGCATAGATGAAAATCCAACTGATGCAGACCAATATTTTAAACGAGGGTGGGGTAAGATGTACTTAATGCGGTAATAGTGTAGTTTGCATATCGCTGAATGAATAATATTTATTATACTATTTCAAAGAAAATACCGGTATACGTACTGGTATTTTCGCTTTTATATCTTTTAATAATTATCTTAAGCTATAATATTCCGATGTTTTGGGATATGAGCTATATTTCAAAAATCGGTAACTTAATTTACGACAATCATTTTTCTTCCATTATTTTTACTGGAGTTGATAACGGAACACCTCCGCTTTACAGTATCTATCTGGCAATACTATGGACGGTTTTTGGAAAATCATTATTTATAAGTCATATTGCTATCCTGCCGTTTTCAATAGGTATCATTTATTATTTTTATAAAACATCCATCAGGTTCATTGATAAGAGTTATATTCCTCTATCACTATTGTTTTTATTAATTGAACCGACGATTCTGACTCAAACTGTTCTTGCCGGTTATGATATTGTATTATGCTTTTTCTTTCTGCTCGGATTGAATGGCGTTTTAGAAAATAAAAGAAAAAAGATAGCTCTTTCATTACTGTTTATACCCCTCTTGACTTTAAGAGGGTTTACTATTTTATTTTCTGTTTTTCTTATAGATTTATATATTAATCGTAAAAATTATAAAAGCATTAAAGGGATTGGGAAAAACATAATTGTTTATATCCCTGCTTTATTGATTTTTATTACATGGCTGTTCTATCATTATTATCGGGCCGGATGGTTTTATATATCTGGGAATCATTCTCAAATATTTATTAAAACACTTTCTTTTGAGAGTATTATACGGAATTTGATATACATCTTTTGGAAAATAATTGATTTTGGAAAGATAGGTTTATTTGTTTTTGTGCCATGGTTGCTAATTAAATATAGGAAAGTGAAGTCTTTTAACATTTTTTTCTTTTCCCTTTTTGCATCTGTTATCACTTATATAATTTTCTTTATTCCCTTTTCAATACCGGTCTCTCATCGTTATTTTATGATAACATACATCATCGGAATATTAATTTTTGTGTATTTTATCAGTTTGATAAAACAAAGATATATTCGTGTAATATTGTCTTCAATAGTTGTGTGCCTGATGCTTTCAGGAAATTTATGGACCTATCCCGAAAGATATGGAAACGGTTGGGATTCCTCTTTAAAAGTATTGCCATATTTCAGTTTGAAAAAGCAATTCGATAATTATTTAGTAAGCTCAAATATTAATCCAATGATGGTTGGAACAAAATTCCCTGTTGATCTTGATAATTATGATTGCAACCTCACTGTTGAACATTTTGCTTTTATTGATATGGACAAAAAACCATTCAAAGAAATTCCATTTGTTGTTCAATCAAATATTTCTAATACATTTACACCTGAAGAGATCGAAACACTGAATTTTAAATGGAAACTGGTTAAGGAAATGAGAGCATGGCCTGTTTACATTAAGTTGTTTAAGAATCCAAATAAATAAAGAACGGGAATGAATACAATTATCAAAAAAAGATATTTACTCCTCTTATCATTGCTAAGCGGACTGCTGCTTTCTTTTGGATGGCCTGCAAGGGGTTTCCCCATTTTGCTTTTTTTCGGATTTATTCCATTGCTTTTTATCGAAGATTACATTTACCAGAATAAAAAACTTTTCAGTAGACTAAGCTTCTTTTGCTATACTTATATTTCCATGCTATTGTGGAATATTCTCACTACTTATTGGATATATTATTCTACAACAGTTGGTGCAATTCTCGCTATTACTCTTAATGCACTTTTTATGTCTTTGGCATTATCATTATTCCATTATTCGCGAACTGTTTTAAGGCATAATTATGCTTATGTAACTTACATCCTTTTCTGGATCACATATGAATACATGCATCTTAACTGGGACTTGTCATGGTCGTGGATGAATCTAGGAAATGGTTTTGCGAATCATCCTGCATGGATACAATGGTATGAATATACTGGTTGTTTTGGAGGCACGTTATGGATATTACTTCTAAACTACATGATTTTTCGTGCAATAAAAATGTTCTTCGTCTTTGAAAAAACTTCTAAAAATCGCTTTATTTTTTCCTTATTCTGCTTTGGATTTATACTTATTCCAATTATCATTTCATTATTCATTTATTACAACTACCATGAGAAAGGGGAGACGACTGCCAATGTAATAATTGTTCAGCCAAACATTGATCCTTACAACGAAAAATTTGGAGGGTTAACTCCCGAACAACAATCGGCAAAGCTTTTGAAATTGGCTAAACTCAAAACTACACAAGAAACCGATTTACTGGTTGGACCAGAAACCGCTATTTCTGAAGTCTGCGAAGACCAGCTTGATAAATCTAACAGTATTGACAGTCTTAAGTGTTTTGTTAAAAAATATCCACATTTGAATATCCTGCTTGGTCTTTCATCCTATAAGATTTTCAGAACAGGTGAGATTATCTCGCCAACTGCAAGACCGTATACTGAAAATGAGTGGTGCGATGAATATGATTCAGCTATACTGCTCAATTCGTCAGATAACAAACAGCTTTACCATAAATCGAAATTGGTTCCCGGTGTAGAAAAGATGCCATGGTCTGAGCATTTAAAGTTCCTTGAGAAGTATGCGATTGATCTGGGAGGAACTGTGGGCAGCCTGGGAATACAAAAAGAGCGCTCGGTGTTTTATTCGCAGGATAAAAAGATAAAAGCAGCGCCCGTTGTTTGTTATGAATCAATCTATGGTGAGTACGTTACCGGATATGTAAAAAACGGAGCGAATGTTATTTGTGTTATCACTAACGATGGCTGGTGGAGAAATACTGCTGGCTACAAACAACATTTCTGCTATGCATCGCTACGCGCAATTGAAACAAGGCGTTCCATAGTTCAATCAGCCAATACGGGCATCTCCGGCTTTATAAATCAACGGGGTGATGTGCAGCAAAAAACCGGCTGGTGGGAGGGAGATGTTTTGCAACAGAATGTTACTCTTAATGAAGAAAAAACCTTTTATGTAAAACACGGCGATTATATTGCGAGGTTTTCAGAGTATTTAAGCATAATGGCTTTACTTTTTTCTTTTTGCTTAACTCTTATAAGAAAATTAAAAAAAATTATTCCTAAACAGAATTCCTTGCTTTAAGTTCTTTATCAAGGAAACGAATACCAATGACTCTATGACTTATACAATTTCCTTTTATAACATAGGTATTTGTGAACTATACGATTAAAATAGATTTGAAATGTGTATGGCAATACCAAATCTCGAACTCTTAATAATTACCACAAGTTTTAAGAATGTGGTACAGGGCATTTGTAAGCATTTGAATATATTCCTGAAGCAAATGAGCATCAGTGAACATTATTTCTTTTGCCTTATTGGTTGGTAAAGGCAGAACTCGTTATTTAGTTAGCGCAAGGGATTAAGAGGAGTGGCAGCAATATATATGCGCATCGTTGGAATTACAATTTTGTAAAATTTTATCTTAACTCTGTTTTAAAATATATCTATTGGAATAATATATTGTCAAAATACGTTCTCGCAATCCTGCAGTTTCCAACTCCTATTTTTGTGCTGTCGTGACGAACACTATCTTTCAGGACTACATTATTATGGCTTTCCACTATTTGGAAAAAAGAAGAATCAATATTCAACGCATTAATAGAGTATTTATAGCAATGTATATCCACCGCATCATTATTAATTACAGTATAATAAACTCTTACAGTTCCTTTAATCCAGTACGAGGAAGCAAAAAGCACAGAATCCTGTTTTATGCTGTCAATCCTGAATGAAGCGTTATATTTATATAAAGGTTTCTCTTTCTGGCATCCCAGCATAAAAACAAAGAGAATGAAAGTGCCAATAAACAAAAACTTTTTCTTCATATTTTTCGATAAATGATCAATAATCAGAAACCAAAGATATAAAAAATATTCAATTTGAAAAAATACAGACAAAATTTATACGAAATTCATGCTCTTTGGTTATATCTTAAGAACTAAATCATCTTTTCAGATCTACCATTATGAACTCTTCATCCTTAATCAAGTTAAGCTTAATAGGCTTGTTTTAGCGTACGAAATTCCTTGCACTTCTCATGGTAATCATATTCGCTTTTAATCTCTATTTATTGTATTCATCAAAAAAATCATTTCCTTTATCATCTGTGATGATGAATGCCGGCATATTTTCAACTCTGATTTTCCTGATTGCTTCCATTCCCAGATCTTCAAAATCGACCATCTCAACCGATTTGATATTTTCAGCTGCAAGTACTGCAGCAGGCCCACCGATAGATCCCAAGAAGAATCCGCCATGTTTTTTGCAGGCATCAATTACAGACCTGTTCCGGTTTCCTTTTGCAACCATAATCAATGACCCGCCCAAACTCTGGAAAAGATCCACATACGAATCCATTCTCCCTGCTGTAGTTGGCCCGAAGCTTCCCGATGGCATTCCTTTTGGGGTTTTTGCAGGTCCTGCATAGTAAATGGGGTGATTTATAAAATATTCAGGCATAGGTTTGCCTTCATCCAACAGTTTTTTGATCTGTGCATGTGCAATATCCCTTGCAACTATAAGCGTACCATTAAGGCTAAGTCTTGTCTTGACTGGATATTTTGTCAGTTCAGCGAGAACTTCTTTCATTGGCCTGTCGAGATTAATTTTAACAGCTTTTTCAAGTTTCGGCGCTTTTGACGGCATAAAACGGGCTGGATTCTTTTCAAGTGCCTCGAGAAAAATTCCTTTTTCGTTGATATGGGCTTTTATATTCCTGTCGGCGCTACAGCTTACACCTAACCCGACCGGACAAGAAGCGGCGTGACGGGGAAGCCTGATAACCCTTACATCATGAACAAAATATTTACCACCAAACTGAGCCCCCACGCCATATTCTTGGCAAATCTTTTCAATCTTCTTCTCCCATTCAATATCTCTGAAAGCGCGTCCGCTTGCATTTCCTGTTGTTGGAAGATGATCAAAATAACCGGCAGAGGCTTCTTTCACCGTTTTAAGAGTAGCTTCGGCAGAAGTCCCGCCTATAACAAGCGCAAGATGATAAGGCGGACAGGCTGAGGTGCCGAGATCTTTTATCTTCTCCTTAACAAATTTTATCAGAGATTCTTCATTCAACAGTGACTTTGTTTGCTGATAGAGGAAGGTTTTATTTGCTGATCCGCCCCCTTTTGTAATAAAAAGAAAGTCATATGAATTTCCCTCTTTGGAATAGATATCAATTTGGGCAGGCATGTTAGTACCGGAATTTTTCTCTTCAAACATTGAAAATGGAATCACCTGTGAATACCTCAGATTTTTCTCATTGTATGTAGTATATATCCCCTTTGAAATGAATTCTGCATCGTTTGCCCCGGTCCAAACCTGCTCGCCCTTTTTACCGATTACAATTGCAGTACCAGTATCCTGACACCACGGGAGATCACCTTTGGCTGAAATAACCGTGTTCTGGAGCATCACATAAGCAACAAACTTGTCATTATCTGTTGCTTCAGGATCTTCAAGTATTTTCGCACACTTTTCAAGATGAGATGTGCGGAGAAAAAAGGAAAGATCAAAAATAGCTTCTTTTGCAAGAAGCTCAAGCCCTTTCGGATCAATTTTAAGTATTTTTCTTCCTCCTGCTTCAATAAGTTGTACATAATCTTTTGTAAGTAACCTGTAGTTGGTTAAGTCCTTCTCAATCTGAAAAGGTTTCTCATAAATAAAATCTGCCATATTGTTAATGTTATTTGGTTAATAGAATATATTTAGATCATTTACATTTCAAATAATTTCTTCAACTTTTTCGGGTGGCCGGCAAAGAATTGCTTTATTATTCCTTACCACAATAGGCCTTTCTATCAGTATGGGGTTTTCATACAAAATCTGTATCCACTCCTCATCAGTGAAATTCTTCCCTTTAAATTTTTCTTTGAATAAATTCTCGCTAGTCCTTACTATTTGTGAAGGTTCTAGGTTAAGCTTTGCCAGTAAAATTTTTAATTCTTTTATGGACGGAACTTTTTTTAAATATTCTATCACTTCAATTTCATTAGAAGTCTTTCTAATTTCTTCCAATACTTTCCGGCTTATCTTGCATCGCGGATTATGATAGATTTGAAGCATGCTGCTGTTAAAATCAACAGGCGAATTTACATCATTTGTAAATTCAATTACAAGAATAAGAGAAATATTTTTTACAAATCAAAAACATGACAATAATCATGTTTCATGTGATTTTATAAAATCATTTCTTCCCAAATTCCATCAGGTAGGCTTTGATGAACTCATCAAGATTACCGTCCATTACCGCCTGTACATTAGAAGTTTCAACGCCTGTGCGGA
>JBEKEO010000005.1:0-44826 GCA_050013795.1 Bacteroidales bacterium | reverse complement strand
AGCAATCCGGCAGTCGGCAAAACAACAACAGCTATTCAAAATTACTTGCAGGGATTGTACAATGCAGGCACTGCATCCGACCCCGCCCCGTCCTTTGTTCTATTAGTGGGCGATATAAATTTAATTCCTTCTTTTGCAGGAACCACGGGTTCGCATGTTTCCGATCTTTATTACTGCGAATATACGGGAGATGATTTTCCCGAAATGTACTACGGGCGTTTCGATGCCGCCACGGTTGCCGACCTGCAGCCACAGATCGACAAAACACTCGAATACGAACAATACACCATGCCCGATCCTTCATTTCTTGCAAATTGCGATATGATATCCGGACAAGATGAATCTGGCGGTGTATATTCTCTTCTTTACGGTGATGGGCAGGTCAATTACGGTGATTCGACATATTTTAATACGGCTCATGGGCTGAATTGCCATTCATATCCTTATGCCATATCTGGTACGAGCGCTGCCCAAATAATTCAGGATGTCAGCAATGGAGTTTGTTACGCAAATTATTCCGCTCACGGAAGTTCCGACGGATGGTATGACCCCGCCTTCACTATTTCTGAAGTGGCTGGTTTGCAGAATAATCATAAATATCCTTTAATGGTAGGCAATTGCTGCTTAACTAACGAGTTCAATCAACCTATGTGTTTTGGAGTGGCATTGCTCAGGGCAAGCGGAAAAGGGGCTGTTGGGTATATTGGTGGCTCA
Organism: Bacteroidales bacterium; assembly: GCA_050013795.1. Taxonomy (GTDB): domain Bacteria; phylum Bacteroidota; class Bacteroidia; order Bacteroidales; family CG2-30-32-10; genus CAWHOW01. The sequence continues at coordinate 44,112 of JBEKEO010000005.1, read as the reverse complement.
GATGAAACATTATGGGATGAAGATTTCTGGTGGGGTGTTGGATATAAAACAGCGGTAGCAGAACCAACATATAATGCAAATTGTCTTGGCGCATACGACGGGACCTTCCATGATCACGGAGAGTCTTTTGGTGAATGGTATTCTACCATGGACCAGATGGTGTTTGCAGGCGACCTTGCAGTTACACAATCAGGCTCAAGCAATACATTATATTATTGGGAGGTATATCACCTGATGGGCGATCCTTCACTGATGATCTATTTTGGTGTTCCTCCCGCTCTGACTGCGACCTATTCTCCTTTGATCCCTCTCGGTTACTCATCGTTTACAGTAAATACCGAACCTTATGCCTATGTTGCTGTTTCAATGAATGGAGTGCTTCATGGAGCTGTGCTTGCTGATTCCATGGGTGTTGCAGTAGTTCCTATAACACCTTTCACTGTTGCCGGCACTGCCGATGTTGTAGCAACCAAGCAAAACAGGGCTCCTTTTATCGGTAGCGTGCCTGTAGAAAGCCCTTCGGGTCCGTATATGGTTTATATCGGTAAGGCACTTCATGACACAGGCGGAAACAATAACGGGCTGGCTGATTTCGGTGAAAACATTAAGCTGGATATTACTCTGCAGAACGTAGGATTAGCTACTGCCAATGGTGTTTCGGCGATACTCAGGACGAATGATACGTTGGTTACCATTACCGACAGCACCCAATCGTGGGGAACTGTGGCAAGCGGCGACTCGTCCATTCAAAGCAGTGCCTATGCATTTACCGTGCATAATATTATTCCCGACCAGCATGTTGTTCCGTTTATTTTGCACATAACAAATAATGTCAGCAATACATGGACGGGAAATTTTAATATAGTTCTGAATGCTCCGAAATTAATTATCGGGACTATTATTGTGAACGATACCAGCGGTGGGTATATTGATCCCGGTGAAAATTTTAACCTGATAGTATTATGTAAGAATATAGGTCATTCTGATGCAATAAATGCCACCAGCCAATTGTCATTAAATTCAGGAAGTGTTACTATCAACACGCCTATTGACAACATTGGGACCCTGCATGCAGGCGGAGGTTCTGCTAATGCCACTTTCAGCGTTTCGGTGAGTTCTGCGGCAGTATCAGGCAGCGAGATTTCTTTCCGCGACTCGTTATATTCAGGTAATTATTTTGCTCATAAACCAATTAACCTGATGATAGGTGTTGCCGATGAAGACTGGGAAACAGCCACATTTACAAAGTTCCCCTGGGTGCAGGGCGGAAACCTTCCTTGGGTTATTTCAGATACCAGTCCATTTCAGGGAACATATTGTGCTAAATCGGGGCATATAACCGACAGCCAAGAATCGGACCTCGGCATTTCGTTTTATGTTTTAACTGATGACAGCATATCGTTCTACAGGAAAGTATCGTCCGAAGCCACCTTCGACATACTATATTTCTATATTGACAACGTGGTTAAAGATACCGCTTCTGGTTTTGGAGGTGGCTGGAAAAGAGTATCGGTGCCGGTAACTGCAGGCACACATACTTTTAAATGGTCTTATCAGAAGGACTATTCCAACAGTGTTGGCAGCGATTGCGCATGGTTAGATTTTATTTTGTTCCCACCTGTGCAATTAGCGCCCTTTGCTGTTAATAACCTTGCGGGAAATGAAACCACTTTAATCTGTTACCCCAATCCTTTTTCTAAATCCACGTCCATTGCCTACAGCCTTGAAAAGTCAGGAAAAGCAAACATTGATGTTTATAATTCCATAGGGCAGCTCGTTGCCACGCTGGTTAACGGCGATATGGAACAGGCAGGCAGCCATACCATGGCATTTAATGCCAAAGGACTAAGGGCGGGAATTTACCATTGTGTCCTTACAACAGATGAGAAAACTGTAGTTTATAAATTGCTGATTCTTGAATAAGGAAATCTCTCTTATTCAAAGTTTAATATACAGATAAAGAATGTTTCCTGTGCAGGTATTAACCTCTTTTGCCACAATCACTGGCTACTGGCAAGTTTCTACAGTTACTGTTCCTGCAGGGCAGGGAGATGTCTCACACAAACCATCACACAAATATGCATGACCAGCAGGACAACAGTCGCCTTTACTTCCCGAACAACATAAAGGATAACCGGCAGCACAACCACAAGTTTTCGTGCAACTGATAAGGGTTGTTGATAATACCCCCATTAATGTAATTATTAATAGCGCTAAACCCATTCCTATAGGAAGCATGATTTTTTTTAATTGTGTTTTCATCGTATAAAATTAAAGTTTAATTTATTTGTGATAGTCGTTAGTTAAATATATTGTTTTTAATTTGTTTGTAAAAATAACATATTTTTAACATAATTCATAATTTTTATTTACTTTTTTTTAAACAATCGTCACTTTTTATAAAACAGGCTTAATAATAAAGATAAAACTAAACGCAAAAACTAATTAACATTTAATTATATAAATAGCTCAGTTATCCATAAAAGTATGTTTCTATACCCTTAAGAAAATTGAATAGCTTTCCTCATTAAAAGTGCATTACTTCGCATGGCAAGTAAACATATTCTTATGAGAAATAATCGCTAATTCTACTTGCTAGTCTGGTAATATGCAAAGAATCAAAAAGGACAAACAAAAATTCTGTAATTATTAGCAATAAAGACTCTAAGTGCTTTGATCTTTAGATGCTATTTTTACTTCGGCAGCACTACCGGGAAATCGTATTTGAATTCGTTTATCTCGGGTTTGTCAAGTATATGCGAGAGGAAATCCTCGTAAGCATGGGTAAAAGTGAAGTTGTCAGCACTGTAATATGTTTCCTGCAGTGGGCGGTTGCCAATAGCACCCATATCTATAGTGGAAGTATTATATTCTTCCAGTTCCATATGTTTTACTATTTTGCTCATCACCGGCATCAGTCCGTATTCTTCGCGCAATAGAAGATCTGCAACTTTATCGGCAAGCGTAACGGTAAGACGACGGTCGTATTCCTGGCATTTGCCCGAACGCGGGTAATATCCTGTTATCTGCGCCCTTGCTTCAATTCCAAGCCTCTGGCTTATTTCAGAAGCTATAATGCCACTGATGCCCCCAAATCGCGGATGACCGTACTCATCCAGCTCGGAACTGGCATATACCACATCCACTTTATCTTTTGTTTTATCGTACCAGCGGACACCTTCCGAAACAGCAACGACTATAGCCTTTTTAGGTGAACTTGCATGGGCTTCTTTCACTTTTTCAAAGAACACTTCTTTGCGTTCTTTGGTGATTTCAACTTCGGGAACCAGTGATATTTCAGCACCGCCGTAAAATGCACCTCCAGTAAGCCAGCCGGCATCCCTGCCCATAACTTCCAGTACACATATTCGCTGATGCGATTCGCAAGTGGTTCTCATCCTGTTTGCAAATTCCACAATACCTGTTACTGCGGAAGGAAATCCGGGACATAACACTGCTTCTATTTCTTTCCCTTTGTATGTGTGGATAGTGTGAGTGCGAAGGTCGTTATCTATCGTCTTAGGGAAACCGATTACAGGGATTCCTTCAGTTTCATACAGCCGCTTTGCAGCGCCATTGGTATCATCGCCGCCTATTGTAACAAGCACATCTATATTATAACGCTTAAGATTTTTCAGAATCTGTGGCACCCTGCTTTCAGGATTTTTCTTAGTAGGAAAAGGATTCGTGCGGCTTGAAAGCAGCGCCGTTCCACCATACCAACCATCATAAGGATGATGTGATAAGTTGATCACATCGCCATCGCCAAGCAGTCCTTTCCATCCTTTACGGATTCCATAAACTTTATAACCAAGCATCGACGCCCTGTTCCTTACTGATTCAATACTTGAATTAAGCGCAGGAGTATCTCCGCCGCCTGTTAATATTGCCAGTGTTTTCCCGCTGAATATCTTGTTTTTTGGTCTCATGTTCGATGATTTTATTGAAGCAAAATTAAATCATTTTTTTGTAAACCGCTTACTTTAAATATCAAAATTAAATATGGGGATTGGTATGAAATCGATAGAAATCGTTCAGCTTGGATAAAAGAATTTTACAATGACAAAACCTATGCTTGATATGAAAGATGGTGAGGAAATTCAAATAGGAAATATATTGTTCTAGCCAAACAGAAAGCTGAAAACATCCTCTATCTTTTTAACAGGAACTATCTGTATATTGCTTTTCGGAATGTCAAGTCCTTTTTGATTGTATTTGGAAATAATGATCTTTTCAAACCCAAGCTTTTCCGCTTCGGTGATCCGCTGATCAATCCTGTTAACAAGACGTATCTCTCCTGAAAGACCTACTTCTGCAGAGAAACATATCTTTGGATCGATAGGAATATCTTCACCTGAAGACAGCACGGAAGTAACAACTGCAAGGTCGATAGCGGGATCATCAACTTTAATTCCTCCAGCAATATTGAGGAACACATCTTTTGCTCCCAGCCTGAATCCGCATCTCTTTTCAAGAACTGCGAGCAGCATACTTAACCTCCTCAGGTCAAAACCCGTAGCTGACCGTTGAGGTGTTCCATAAGCAGCAGAACTTACTAATGCCTGTGTTTCAATTAGCATAGGTCTTAGTCCTTCAATAGTGGATGCTATAGCTACGCCGCTTAAATTTTCATCTCGCTGCGATAACAATATTTCAGATGGATTTGATACTTCACGTAATCCGGAATTCTGCATTTCAAATATGCCTAGTTCTGAAGTAGAGCCAAAGCGATTCTTGGTAGCTCTTAGTATTCTGTAACCATGATTTCTGTCGCCTTCAAACTGGAGAACTGTATCAACCATATGTTCGAGAACCTTTGGTCCAGCAATGCTTCCATCTTTAATAATATGGCCAATAAGGAACACCGGTGTACCTGTTTCCTTGGCATATCTGTTCATTTCCGAGGCGCATTCCCTGATCTGGGATACGCTGCCGGTTGAAGATTCAATGACTCCGGTATTCAGTGTCTGGATAGAATCCACCACCACCATATTCGGTTCGAGAGATTCAATGTGTGCGAATATATTTTGTGTGGAAGTTTCTGTAAGGATAAAGCAATTAATATTTGTCATGCCTATTCTCTCAGCTCGCATGCGGATCTGCTGTTCGCTTTCTTCACCAGAAATATAAAGCACTTTTAATTTTTTGATTTTAAGTGCAACCTGCAGCATTAAGGTGGATTTTCCTATACCCGGTTCTCCGCCAATAAGAATAATTGATCCCGGTACCAAACCTCCACCCAGTACCCGGTCAAGTTCATGGTTATTAGTATAGATTCGCTGTTCCTCTGCCAGTGTAATCTCGTCAATTCGGTGTGGTTTATTTGTTCTTTTGGCAGTAAGCTTTTCCAGTCCCGATGTTGACGATGGTTTCTGAACCACTTCTTCCACATAAGTATTCCATTCGTTACACGAAGGACATTTACCAATCCATTTTGCTGATTGCGCACCACAATTCTGACAAAAAAAAGTGGTCTTAGGTTTGGACATTGAATGGAGATAAAAAAATAAGAAGAAAATTAATCCTGTTTGGTAAACTCATAATAAGTCAAATCGGCCTTTTGTATTGAAATCTCCAAATATTTGCTGCTAAGCTTCATAATTCTCCAATTTCCTTCTAAATTTGGGTCTGAACAGCTTGTTATGTCTAATATTCTTCTAAACAAAGGGAGTTTGTCTTTTATAACATACTTGCCGTATGCCTGGGTGCTTATATTCGCAGTGGACTGGATGGTTTGAATAATGGAGAAACTACCATCGGTGTCAAAAATCCAGTCTATTAATGTATCTTGATTTACATTTATAACATTAACTTGTCTCCAATCGCCTTTAAGTTTATTTTCTATATGTTTTTTGCATGAAAAAAAAGAAATTAATATTAGTGGCGCAAATAATAATAGTAATAATTTTCTCATAACAGTTATTTCAGAATGCTAAATTATGAAATTAGAAAAGGAATGTCAAATAATTTATTTCAGACTGATTTTATTTTTTCGATTAATAAAGAAGTAGAATATCCTTCAACGAAATCAATAGTTATGATTTCTCCTCCTTTTGCTTTCACAATATCATACCCTATTATTTTATCAATATTATAATCGCTTCCTTTTATCAAAATATCAGGGTTGGTAGCTTTAATCAGCTCATATGGGGTTTCTTCTTCAAAGAGAACCACTGCTTTTATAAAGCTAAGAGAAGCCAGAATCAAAGCCCTATCGTTCTCATTGTTAATTGGTCTGCTGGACCCTTTTATTTTTTTTACAGAAGAATCCGAATTAAGCCCAACGATTAGTACATTTCCCATATCTGCAGCCCTGGACAGATAATCAAGATGTCCAGGATGAAGAATGTCAAAACATCCATTTGTGAAAACTATTTTATAACTGCGAAAATTCCAGAAAGCAATTTTACGCAAGAACTTTAATTTATCCTCTTCAATATTAAAGTTAAATATTTTTGAATGAATAAATTCAAGTTGTTTCATTTTTAATCCTTTTTTGTGACAAAAATAACATTATCCACGAAAATCCACCAACAATTATCATCATAATCCATTGTGTAAAATAAATAAGATTAGCAAAGGAAAAGGCCTGGTTCGTATCGATAGCAAATTCATGATATTTGGATTTACATAAAGCGGTAAGAGAAAGGCTTACAAAAAACTGATAAGCACCAATACCACCGGGCGTGGGAACTAAAACTCCAATACTGCCAATTACCAAGACCGTAAGAGCATCTATCGGCTGTAAGCCTGAAGTGGCTTTCATTGCAAAGAAAGCAATATAAATGGTCAGATAATACATTAACCACATTAATACAGAATAAAAAAGAAATAGCTTTTTATTTTCTACACATTTAATGGTTAAAATTCCCTTGATGAAACCATCAATAATATTTTTAATAGTGAAAGCTATAGTATGCTCAACCACTTTTCTCTTGAAAATTCGATAAAGATAAAATGCAGCAAATGCCATTATTAACAAAAAAATTGCTCCGGCAATAATAAAAACAGCATTTCCTGAAAATTTTTGTTCAAGTGGTAAAATAATATTGGTTTTAATAAAAGTACTTAAAAACCTAAATTGAGCGAATATGGTAATTAATATAATTACAAATAATGTAATAACATCAAAAGCCCTTTCGGCTATAACCGTCCCGAACAAAGAATTAACAGGTACCTTATCATGCTTGGACAAAACCCCGCAACGTGATATTTCACCCAAGCGCGGAACAGCAAGATTAACAAAATAGCCAATCATTACTGCGTAGAAAGTTGTGATCGTTTTGGGTTTAAAGTTAAGCGTGCGAATTAACAGATTCCATCGCATCGCCCTGATAATATGACTCGCAATCATAAAAACAACTGATAATCCTATCCACGCATAATTTGCATCCTTGAACCCCTCCAGTATCTCATTGATATCTTTCCCTTTTATAGCAAGCCAAAATAAGCCAATGCCCATTGCAAGGAACAAAAGGTACTTTAATGCAGAAAGAATGATTTTCTTCAAGAGATTATTTTAAACGGTTGTCCTTATCGGGGAAAATAATGAAAGGTTTGAATTTTTTAGCTTCTTCGAAATCCATTTGTGCAAAAGAAATGATAATAAGAACATCGCCAATAACAGCTTTTCTTGCAGCAGCTCCATTTAAGCAAATAATACCGGAGCCTCTTTTCCCCTTAATTACATATGTTTCGAGTCTTTCACCATTATTAATATTTACAACTTGAACTTTTTCGTTCTCAATAATGTTTGCGGCATCCATCAGGTTTTCATCAATAGTAACACTTCCAACATAGCCAATATTCGCTTCTGTTACAATAGCCCGGTGTATTTTAGATTTTAGTACCTCTATTTGCATAGTGCAAAATTACAAAAATTTTATATTATCAATCAAACGAATATTTCCAAGATAAACTGCAATACAAGCAATACACAAAGAAGGATCATCTATAATATTCACAGGCTCTAGGGTTTCCGTGTTTGCAATTTCGAAATATTCCAACTTCATTAACGGACAATTATGAATACTATTTTCGACAAATCTTTTAATTTCTTCAACAGTTTTCGATTTGTGCATTTTTCTTGCTTCACATAATGTGTTGTAAATCAAAGGAGCTGCTGTTCTTTCATTAGAAGACAACCTGATATTTCTTGAGCTCATTGCAAGCCCATCTGCCTCTCTTAATATAGGACATGCAATTATTTCAATTGGAATGTTATGAGTTTTTACAAGATACTTTATCACAGCTAGTTGTTGAAAGTCTTTTTCTCCAAAATATGCTTTATCGGGTTCAATTATGTCAAATAGTCTTTTTACAATAACCGCTACTCCGTTGAAATGACCAGGACGGGATGCTCCTTCCATATATTTATCAAGGCTTCCAAGGTCAAATATTGTGTTGTCGGGAACAGGGTAAATTTCTTTTTCTGAAGGATTAAACAAAATATCACAATTTACAGACGACAGGATATGAATGTCATTTTCAATTGACTTAGGATATTTTCTAAGATCTTCAATATTATTAAATTGCAAAGGATTAACGAAAATACTACAAACGGAGATATCATTTTCTTTTTTTGCTTTTTTCAAAAGAGAAATATGTCCTTCATGTAAAGCCCCCATCGTTGGAACAAAACCAATGGTTATGCCATTTCCCTTTTGTTTGTAAATATCTTCTTTACATTCAACTACTTTATTATAAATGTTCATATTCTTTAAATTAAAAAAAACTGTCAAAGCCCTAATTCTTAAATCGATAAAAATATATTACAAAACTATTATTAAAAGTTTAAATAATTGGGAAATTTTTTGTAATTTTGCACTCCGATTTAATTAGTACTAATAAATGATACTATGGAAAAAACCAAAGTTCTTTTTGTACAGCAAGAAATCACACCATATCTGAAGGACAGCCATATGGGAATTATTGGCAGATATCTTCCCCAGGGCATTCAGGAGAGAAACAGAGAAATCAGAACATTTATGCCACGCTATGGATGCATAAATGAAAGAAGAAATCAGCTTCACGAAGTTATTCGATTATCTGGTATGAATTTGATTATTAATGATACCGATCGCCCTCTTATCATTAAAGTAGCTTCAATACAATCAGCACGAATGCAGATTTATTTTATTGATAATGAGGATTATTTTCAGAGAAAACATGTTTTTTATGATTCCGAGAATAATTTTTTCAAAGATAACGATGAGCGGGCCATTTTCTTTGCAAGGGGTGTGCTTGAAACGGTTAAAAAACTTGGTTGGTCCCCGGATATTATACATTGCCATGGTTGGATTACAAGTCTTTTGCCAATTTATATTAAGAAAGCTCTTGTAGATAATCCTCTTTTTAGTGATACCAAGATAATATATTCGGTTTATGACGATGATTTTGCTCTCCCGTTTAATAAAAACTTTGCCGAAAAGATAATGCTTCCAGGTATAGATAAAGAAGATATAGAGCATTATAAGAAACCAACTTTTACCAATATTACAAAAGCTGCAATTGATTTTTCTGACGGCGTAATTGTCGGTAGCCCAGAAGTAAACCCAGAGGTAGTAAAATATATCAATCAAATCGAAAAACCTGTCCTCGAATTCCAATCAATGGATACATACATTGATGCTTATAATGAATTTTATGATGAAATTTTAGTAAATGAACAAATACTAAGTAATTAATTTTTTCGTTCTTTACCGAAATTCACTAACGAAAAGCATAATAAATTGAAACAAGTTTTCCTGAAGAACACGTTAAGCATATGTGTTGTTTGCTTTTTGGTATCTTTATTTTCTGCATGTAAAGAGCCTGATTCTATAGGCATGGGCGTTCAACCAACTAGGGATATGCTGAATGTCGTTTATTGTGACACTTCCACTCTAATAGCATATACAGTAAAAGATGATTCCATTAGAACGGATAATACAGTATATAATTTACTTGGTAGCAATAATGATCCCGTCTTTGGGAAGAATACCGCCAGTTTTTATACCCAAGTACAACTATCTGCTAATAATCCAGTTTTTGGCACATCTGCCATGTTTGATTCATTAGTTTTATCTCTTACATATTCAGGTGTTTCATGTGTTTATGGGGACACCAATTCTCCAATGACGGTGAAAGTTTATCAAATGGCACAATCAATTTATAATGACAGTGTTTACTTTTCAAACAGAGACTTTCTGACATCAAGCGCTCCTCTTGCAATAAAAACATTCATTCCCAAACCAAGAAAAAATGTTATTGTTGGTAAAGATACATTTGCTCCACAATTGCGTATTCGCCTTAGTGACAATTTACGAGATTTATTTGGACAACAACCCACAACAACATCTTTTGCCAATAACACAAATTTCCTTCAGTTTTTTAAAGGTATTTATGTTATGGCAACACCTGCTGCCGGCGAAGGCTCAATAATATCTTTTGATTTATTGAACCCTCAATCACAAATCTCACTTTATTATCATAACTCAACTGACACAACCTCTTTTAGTTTTGTAATGGATAATGGTGGTGCGGAAAGGATTAATCATTTTAATCATACAAGATATTTGTATGCTAATCCATATCTTCTTAGTGAATTGAATGGTGATAGTATAAAAAAAGGAAGCAAAATTTTATATGTGCAATCTATGGCTGGACTAAAAGTCAGGATTGAATATCCGTATATTCAGAATTTAGTTAAAAAAGGCAGAATTGCAATAAATAAAGCCCAATTGGTTATTCCTGTTGATGATAGTACAGATATATCATTGCCGTCTTATGCCCCTCCCTACCAATTGGTTTTGGTTGAAGAACTGGGTGGTTTATATAGATTCTTAGTCGATCAAGATGAAGGGACTAGTTATTATGGAGGGGTTTATAATTCTACGGCAAAAACATACACTTTTAATATAGCCCTTTATCTTCAGCGAGTTCTTAATGGGTTAGAACCTAATTTAGGATTGTACCTTGAGGTTTGGACAGGAGACAGACCTAGTACTCCTAACCGGGTTGTTTTAAAAGGTCCCAAACGCCATCCAGGTATGAGCCTAAATATTACTTATACAAAACTTTATTAACATCATTCTATATGTGTGGAATAGTTGCATATGTGGGAACACAGCAGGCTTATCCTCTTTTAATGAAAGGTCTTCACCGTTTAGAATACAGAGGATACGATAGCGCTGGCATTGCATTAATTGATGATGACCTGAACTTATACAAGTGCCACGGAAAAGTTGCTGACCTCGAAGAGTTTGTTAAAAATAAAAATACAAAAGGAACAATAGGTATTGCTCATACCCGATGGGCAACACATGGTGAACCAAACGACATCAATGCACACCCGCATTATTCTCAAACAAATAATCTTGCATTAATTCATAATGGCATCATTGAGAATTATGCTTATCTTAAACAGGAACTGATAAACAGAGGATATGAGTTTAAAAGCAATACAGATACAGAAGTCCTTATATATCTTATTGAAGATATTCTGGTCAATGAAAAAGTTGAATTAGTAGAGGCATTAAGATTAGCCCTGACTCAAATTGTTGGAACATATGCCATTGTTATTATTTCTAAAGATGACCCTGATTCATTAATTGGTGCGCGGAAAGGAAGTCCGTTGGTTGTTGGGGTTGGCGATAATGAAATGTTTATTGCTTCCGATGCTTCCCCTATCATTGAATATACAAAAAAAGTTGTATATTTAGATGATGAAGAAATTACCAAAATAAACCGAAACGGAGATTTGAAAATTCTCACCATTGAAAACCTTGAAAAAACGCCTTATATCCAAAAGCTGGAGATGCAATTAAACGCAATTGAAAAGGGTGGATTTCCTCATTTCATGCTGAAGGAAATTTATGAGCAGCCAAGATCAATAGCAGACAGTATGAGAGGGCGTATAAACATTTCAAATGAAATTGTTGCACTTGGCGGGATAATGGATTATGAAGATAAATTCATTCATGCAAAAAGAATTATAATAGTTGCATGTGGAACTTCATGGCACGCCGGACTTGTGGGCGAATATCTTTTTGAAGACATTGCCAGGATTCCTGTTGAGGTTGAATATGCATCTGAATTCCGTTACAGGAATCCTGTAATATATGAAGATGATATTGTAATCGTAATTTCACAGTCAGGAGAAACGGCAGATACACTGGCAGCCATAGAACAGGCAAAATCAAAAGGAGCTACTATTATTGGTATTTGCAATGTTGTTGGATCATCAATTGCAAGGGCAACTCATGCGGGTTCATATACCCATGCCGGGCCTGAAATAGGAGTTGCTTCAACAAAAGCTTTTACTGCTCAAGTTACAGTTCTTACTTTGATGGCTCTTACCGTAGCCCAAAAGAAAGGAACGATATCGCGCAGCAGGTTGCATGAAATTATTACTGAACTTGAACGTATTCCTTCAAAAGTTGAAATTACTTTAAAGCTTAACGATCAGATAAAAAAACTCGCACATAAGTTTAAAGATACACGAAATTTTCTGTATTTAGGGCGTGGCTATAATTTCCCCGTAGCTCTTGAAGGCGCTTTGAAGCTGAAAGAAATATCATATATTCATGCCGAAGGCTATCCGGCCGCAGAGATGAAACATGGCCCGATTGCCCTTATTGATGATAGCATGCCCGTTGTAGTTATAGCTACAAACAAAGGAACTTACGATAAAGTAATAAGCAATATCCAGGAAATAAAAGCACGTAAAGGTATTATTATCGCCATTGTTACCGAAGGCGATACCACGGTTAAAAAACTTGCAGATTATGTAATTGAAATACCGGAAACAGAAGAAATGATGGTTCCGTTGCTTGCAACCATCCCTCTGCAATTACTTGCATACCATATAGCCGTTCTTCGCAAATGCAATGTTGACCAGCCAAGGAACCTGGCAAAATCAGTTACTGTAGAATAAATTAGAAAATAATCAGGTGCTTATGGTCATTCAAGAACAATGCCATAGGCTCTTTCGTTGCGTCCCTCAATAAAATTGATGAAAGATTTATTGACCACTTTGTTTCCTCCTGGAGTAGGGTAATTACCTGTAAAATACCAGTCGCCTTTATTATCAGGACAGGCTTCATGCAAGTCTTCTATGGTTTGAAAAACAATCTGCATATCGGCGCGGACATCTTTATCCTTAAGCATTTGAGATATCTTTTCTGATATCTGTTCCGGAGAAAATGGTTTATAAATAAGCTTAACAGAATTCACAATCTCTTCTTTCGGAAGGTTTTCCTGTTGCTTGCATTTCTTATAAACCTCGTTGATGATTTTTGTTTGCTTTGTTTCTTTCAACAGTTCAATAGCAGCCCTGAAAGCAATAAAGTCGCTTAGTTTAGCCATATCAATTCCATAACAATCAGGATACCTTATTTGCGGCGCAGAAGATGCAATGATTATCTTTTTTGGATTCAGCCTGTCGAGCATTTTTATGATACTTTGCCTTAGCGTGGTTCCCCTAACAATAGAATCGTCAATAACTACCAGCGTATCTTTAAAATCTTTCACTATTCCATAAGTAACATCGTAAACATGCGTAACCAGGTCATCTCTTTTGGAATCTTGGGTAATAAAGGTTCTTAGCTTAATATCCTTTACAGCTAGTTTTTCCATCCTTGGCCTGATTGCAAGGATTTCATCAAGCTTTTCAGGAGTAATTTGTTTGCCAAGCTGAAGTATTTTATCCTGCTGAACCTTGCTGCAAAAGTTATTAAGTTCCTCTATTAATCCATAGTAGGCGGTTGATGCAGTGTTGGGAATATATGAAAAAACAGTGTTGTGAAAATCGTAATCAATAGCTTTAAGGATAGAAGGGCTCAGGAACTTCCCAAGCCTTTTCCTTTCTAAGTAAATTTCTTTATCAGTGCCTCTTGAAAAATAGATACGTTCAAATGAACAGGCGCGCTTTTCTTTAGGCTCACGGCAACAAACCTCTTCGGCTTTGCCATCCTTTTTGATTATCATGGCATAACCGGGCTTCAGTTCGTGAACTGAATCGAAAGGAATGTTGAATGTTGTTTGAATAGCAGGCCTTTCGGAAGCCACCACAACTACTTCATCGTTTTTAAAGTAATAAGCAGGGCGTATTCCCCACGGGTCGCGCATAACAAAGGCATCGCCATGACCGAATAAACCTGCAATCACATACCCGCCATCCCAATCTTTGCATGATTTTGAAAGGATATTCTGAACATCAAGATTCTTTTGAATGAGGGGGGAAATATCTTTCTTCGAAAGCCCTTCAGCCTTGTATTTTTTCAGCAATTCGTCGTTTTCATTGTCGACATAATGACCAATTTTTTCAAGGATGGTGATGGTATCGGTGGTTTCTACGGGATGCTGACCAAGATTAAGAAGCTTTTCAAACTGTTCTTCAACATTAGTAAGATTGAAATTACCTGCAATGGCCAATGTTCGGGTAATCCAGTTGTGCTGCAAAACAAAAGGATGACAGGTTTCTATATTATTCTTGCCAAAAGTGCCGTAGCGCAGATGCCCAAGCAATAATTCGCCGGTAAATTCAATGTTTCGCTTCAGCCAGTCGGCATCTTTAAGCCTTTCAGGGTTTTTTGCGAAGACCTTTTCAATAGGATCATTGATCTTGTCGAAAATATCTTTAATAGAGGTTTCGGCATTGGAGCGTATGCGGTTAAGGTAGTGTATGCCCGGTTCCACATCGAATTTTATATTGGCAACTCCGGCGCCATCCTGCCCGCGGTTATGCTGTTTTTCCATCAAAAGGTAGAGCTTGTTGAGCCCGTATAAAGTGGTGCCGTATTTTGCAAGGTAATATTCGAGGGGTTTAAGCAGGCGAATTAATGCTATGCCGCATTCATGCTTAATCTGTTCGCTCATGGGAGTGCAATTAATCAGCAAAGTTAGAAGAAATTCAGTAATAAATAACATCTGTCAAAAAAAACATGATAACGACTTTATTAATTTATTTTGTACTTTTATCTGATATTGAAAAACCATGTATTCCGTTATTCACTTTGCATATTCCGATACGGCTTTATTCGGAAAAGCCATACATATACGCACCGAAGTATTTGTTAAAGGCCTTCATATAGATGCCGCCCTTGAAAATGATGAATACGATGCCATAGCGCATCATTACCTGTTAACCGAAAATGAAATTTCCCTTGCAACTGCAAGATGGAGAGAAACTCTTGAAGGGATAAAGCTGGAACGCTTTGCCGTTCCGGCCAAATATCGTAATAAGGGATTGGGAACCATACTGCTTAAAGAAGTTCTGAAAGATGTTATTCCCTTTTCAAAGCTCATTTACCTGCATTCGCAATATACCGCGGTGAACTTGTATTTAAAGAATGGTTTTGTTATCAAAGGCGATGCTTTTGAAGAGGCAGGCATAAAGCATTATTATATGGAATACCAGAAATGATCAGATTCCTTCGCCATTCCAACTTTTCCCGTCAAATAGCATCACTTCAGTAAAGCCAATATCCTTTAAAATACTGATAGTCTCGGGGAAATAAGAAGTCAGCTCTTCTGGTTTGTGGGCATCGGAACTGATAACAACCGGGATCTTCATTTTATTGATCTCTTTCAAAGCAAAGATACCGGGGTATAACGAATCACTGCGTTTTTTATAAATCCCTCTTGTATTAACCTCGACAATACATCCTGCTTTTTTTATGCATGTAAGCGTTTCATTTATAAGGTTTTCATACCATCCATCGGTTTCTGAAAAGAAACGGCTTTTATTATTCATTTTTACCTTGTCAAAATGACCAACAATGGTTGGCTTTTGAGTACTTATCATTTCATTAAGCTGACTGAAATACGTTTCAACAGCCAGCTTGATATTATCCTTGAAAATATTGGTGAGGCCGATAGTATAGTTTATTTCATGGCCATCAATGAACCATAATTCGCCTGTGTTTTTGTTCTTTACCAGGTGAATGGCGCCAATAGTATAATCAAGAGAAAGGAGATCTGTAAAATGTTTGAAATTATCCGAAATACCCGGTACATAATCAATTTCAAGCGCAAGATAGATGTTTATTTGCCCTTTGTATTTTTCTTTTAATTCCCTTATTTCTTTGCAGTATTCATCAAGTCTGTTCTCTTTAATGCTATAGCCGTTATCATAGGGCAGGGGAGAATGACTGGAAAAGCCAATAGCTGTCATATCTTTCCACAGGGCTTCCTCAATAAATGCTTCGGGGCTGTCTTTTCCATCGCAGTAATTAGTATGCGTATGGTAGTTGGAGTATTTCATTCTCAGATTAAATCGGACTGCAATGTTACGAATATTTAAGGGAATTTAAGGACTCATTTTTACCGTAAACTGATTGGATGCTACCGTTCCCTGATTCTTTATTGACAAAGCTTTCCGGCTGTTGTATTTTTGTATCAGGAAATGATTACAAAAACTTATCTGAATAAGTTAAGCGCAGAATTTAAAAACTTTAAAGCGATGAAAACAATGATTAAAGACAACGTGTATGTGCTGATTTACCTGGTGGTTGTCGCAGGTATCATCATCATAACGGAAGTTGTAAGGTAAAAATATGAAGGAAAACAAGAGGCAATTCTTATATTACTAATTTCCCTTTTTCTTTGCTTCGCCGGGATAGCTGGTTTCCTTGGTCTTTTCACCTTTTTTATATGTGACAGAATAAATAACATCTCCTTTCTCATTCCAATAAATCCATTCCCCTTCTTTATACCCATTAACATTGCTACCCTGTGCCGATTTCTGGCCATTGGCAAAATAGGTGATCCATTTTCCATTTGGAATACCATTGGCGAATTCCTGTTCTTTAAATTTTACACCATGATCATCAAAGAATGTCCAGTACCCTGTTTGCTGATCATTCTTATAGAAGCCTGTTTCCTGCATTATACCGGTATCATACCATTGGGTCCACGGGCCATCCATTAATCCTTCTTTATAATATTCTTCGCTCTTTTCAGTGCCATTCTCATACCAGTATTTTGCGAGGCCATCTTTAATGTTTGTTTCAGGGGATTCTTTATATTTCATTTCAATGCTGTCATTCTTATTAATATCATATCCTTTCCATTGATTCTTTCTGGATTTAGGTATATATCCGACCTCGTATTTCTTCTGACTGCTTTCATACCAGCCTTTCCATATCCCGGTCATAAGCCCTTCAGCGAAATTGCCTGATGTTTTCAACTGACCGCTTTTATACCAGTTATTCCATAAGCCCGTTTCCTTATTATCAAGGAAAGAACCTTCGCGTTCCTTAGCTCCATTCTCGTACCACGCCGTCCAAATGCCCTGTCTTTGGCCTTTAACAAAATTACCTTCTTTCCATTTCTCGCCTGTTTCATACCAGTATGTCCAAACGCCTTCCTGTAAGCCCTTCTTGAACATTCCTTTGCTGCCAATTTTTCCGTTAGGATGATAAAATATCCAGATACTATCCTGCAAACCACGTATAGATTTGCCTTCCATATCCTTGCCGCTGTTTTCATTCCACCAGGTGGCATATCCTTCAAGCGAATCATTATGATAAATTCCTTCAAACTCCTTGGCTGCGTTCTCAAAGAAAGAAATGCTTTTCCCTTCTTTCATCCCGTTCTTATAAATGGTTTCTTCTTTCAGTTGCCCGTTCTGATACCAGTAAATCCATTGGCCATCCATCTTTCCATTTATCACCTTCCCCAGTTTCTCCACCTGCCCCGTTTCATACCAGCTTGTATCTGTTCCTGTATCATAATGTAAAACACTCCATTTTTTCCCACTCTTGTACCAATATGTCCATTTACCTGTCTTATTATTTGCAGTATATTCACCATCGCTCCATTTCTGTCCGTTCTCATACCAGAATGTCCATTTCCCTGTCTTCAGGCTGTCCTTAATATTGCCTTCGCTTTTCTTATTCTTATTACTCCAGTATTCTGTTTTTACTTGTGAAAAGGAACAGTTCCAGAGCATAAACAATATCATTAAAGTTGTTATTCTTTTCATATTTTATTTTTTACGTTCAACAATAAATTTAACCAGTGTTTCAAGCGATTCCCTTGTGCTGCTTTCAGGAAAAGCGGATAGCATTTCTATGGCTGACTGTTGGTATTCAAGCAATTTCTGTTTTGTATAAGCAATGCCTCCGCTTTCATTGACCAGCTTAATTACTTCGGCTACTTTTTCATGGTTATCACTATGATTCTTAACTATATTGATAACCTTTCTTCGGTCAAAATACTTCATGGTGTTAAGCATATATATCAAAGGCAAAGTCATTTTATGCTCTTTGATGTCGATGCCATGAGGCTTGCCTGTCTCATTACTTTTTTCATAATCAAAGAGATCATCTTTCAACTGGAAAGCAATACCGGTGGCTTCTCCAAACTTATACATCTTTTCTACAGTGTCTTTATCTGCCCCCGAAGAAGAGGCGCCGCATGCACAACAGGAAGCAATAAGAGTGGCGGTTTTCTTGCGGATGATTTCAAAATAGATGCTTTCTTCAATATCAAGATTGCGGGCTTTTTCAATTTGAAGTAATTCACCTTCGCTCATTTCCTTAACGGAATTCGAAACTATTTTCAATAGTTCGAAATCATTATTATCAATGGAAACAAGCAATCCACGTGATAAAAGAAAGTCACCAACAAGGACTGCAATTTTGTTTTTCCAAAGGGCATTGATGGAAAAGAATCCTCTTCGTTCATTCGAGTCATCCACTACATCATCATGCACTAATGTAGCAGTATGAAGAAGCTCAATAAGTGTGGCTGCCCTATACGTTGAATCCTTAATTCCGCCGCATAATTCAGCAGAGAAGAAAACAAACATAGGACGTATTTGCTTTCCTTTTCTTTTTACAATATAGCGGGTGATAATGTCGAGAAGGGGAACAGAGCTTTTCATGGAAGCTTTGAATTGCCTGTCGAACTCGTCGAGATGCTTATCAATAGGGGCTTTTATTTTATCAATGTCCAGCTTCATGTGCGTTTACTCTTTCCAAAATTAAATAAATATTGCAATGTGAAGGTTTTGATTCAAAATAATTCTTGGATAATTATGTTTTAATAAAGTGAGTTATGGATTAAAAGTTTATTTCGCCCCTACGGGGCTTTGTTTTCAAGTTAGTTGTTCTATTTTACCTATATGAAGCTCCTAACGGAGCTAAGAAAAGTCCTGTAAGGACTAAATATTGGTAGAAATCAAGTTACCATTAACCTGATAAACCCCGTAGGGGTGCAATATTATTTAAAAAATAATCCATAATTCACGTTCTTAATAATTGGCAGATTGTCTATACAGCAGATTTGTATTAATTTTACAGCATATTTAATATATAATTGAGATGACTTTTTTATTTGACAGGGTAGTGTTCGGACCGGTTCACAGCCGAAGACTTGGTGTTTCGCTTGGAATAAATTTGTTGCCGGCAGGGTATAAGCATTGCTCATTTAACTGTATTTATTGCGAATGCGGATGGACTAAGATAATTGACAATGATAAGGTTGAATTTCCACCAGTATCATTAATAAAGGAATTTCTTGAAAAGAAACTTGCCGAAATGCAGGCAAATAATGAATTACCTGATGCTATTTCATTTGCGGGAAATGGAGAACCCACCCTACATCCTGATTTTGCTGAAATAATTGATATTACCATTAAGCTCAGAAATAACTATTCGCCCAAAAGCAAAATAGCTGTTCTTTCCAATGCCAGCATGCTTCATTTACCAGCCGTTGTAAGTGCATTAAAGAAAATAGATCAAAATATTTTGAAGCTGGATGCGGGTACAGAAGAAACATTCAGAAACATTAATAATCCTGTTACAGATATTTCACTTGAGACCATTGTAAGAAACTTAAGGCAATTCAAATCGAATTTGATAATACAGACATTGTTCATCCGGGGGGAGTACAAAGGAAAAATTATTGATAATACTACCGAAAAAGAAGTGAATGCATGGCTGAAATATATTAAGGAACTGAATCCTGAAATGGTGATGATTTACCCTATAGCAAGGGATACACCCGTTAGAGGATTAGAAAAAATAGGCTTAAATGAACTTGAAGCAATTGCTGAAAAGGTTAGAGGAATTGGGGTTAAAGCCGAAGTGTATTATTGAAAGAAAATAATAGAAACTGGAAATTAGTTGAAATTGGAAATTGATGGGAATTAATGGAAACTGAAAATAGATAGAAATTAGTGGAAACTAAAAAGAAATAAAATAAATATTTTTTAAACAATCATTTTATTATGGAAAAGAAAGCTGGTTATATAGAACTTGAAAATCTTGAAGTATATAATATTGCAAGGAAGCTTTCTTCGATAGCATGGAAAATATATGAAGCGTTGAATTGGCAGCAGAGGAAAATAATGGGTGACCAGTTTGTTGAATCTACAGATTCTGTGGGAGCTAATATTGCAGAAGGATATGGACGGTTTCATTATCTTGATAAAATAAAGTTTTATTATAACAGCAGGGGTTCGTATCTTGAATGTAAAAATCATTGGCTTAGCTTGCTTAAAGAAAGGAAATGCATTGATATTAATCTGTATGATGAGTTTATAAAAGAGTCGGATGTGTTTTTACTAAAACTGAATAATTTTATCAGCTCAACATACAAAGCCAAAACTAATGAAAATAAATAGTTACCAAGAATTTCTTTAGTTTTTTAATTTCTATAAATTTCAAGCAATAACTATGAATTTCTTTTTAAAATTTCAATGAATTTCTACAAGTTTCAATAAATTTCTATTTTAAAACATGGAGAAGTATCCCGTAAAAGTTTTAGTTGCATTTGCTGAAGCGCTTGAAGGCAAGGATAATTTTTATCAGTGGCTTTTTAAGAACGGCTACCCTGAACTTTCTGCATTGACAAGTTCTATAAAAGGTAACGAAGAAGCTTTCGACTGGCTGATGAAAAGAAATTTTCAGCACTATGCCGCTTTCAGCAATGCCATTGACGGGGATGAAAAAGCATGGTTATGGCTTAAAAAAAACAAATTCAATTTCCTTATTAAATTAGCAGAAGCGAGCAGTGATAATAAAGAGGCGATGGAATGGCTGATCAAAAATCAGCTGCAGGTTTTTGCGGTTATTGCCAAGCGAATAAAAGACATCAAAGACCAGCTGGGTTTTGATTACGAAGATTACCACAAAATACATTTCTGATAAACAAAGCCTGCAGAAAACCAATTACCTGCCTTTCCATTACTGCAAAATCTGCACGGTAAACGGGCCGCTCCAGGGACCGTCAAGCGTTGGATGCTTGCTTTTAGCCCACCGGAAAAAGAACACGGCCAATTTCAACGGTTCGGCAGTACCGGTTGCCAGCGTGCCAAGATTTGACGTAAATACCGATGTGTCCAGCTTAAAGTTAGCTTTCGTTGAATGGTCTAAATGCAGCCTGGAATCAGTGGCATGAGTGGGTGTTCCGCCTGTCCCCCAATAAAATACGGCTACTGCATATTCCAGCAAATCGTAGCCTTTGGGCTTATGTGCCCTGCCGCTCTTCTTTGTGTTTAAATACGCTTTTATCTTAACCTCGCTTCCTCCTATCGGAGTCAATTCGGGGTAAACAAGATTTTCAGTGCCGATGGTCTTATCCGGCGCCTTGACACTTGCAACCGGGTGCATGCCGGTAGCCGGTGTTGACAGCGATTCGGGCAGGTTGAACGTGCTGCAGTCGATTGACGTTAACCCCGATGTGGCTTTTACCTTTAATATCACTTTATTTGTTAAATCATAGGCTATAACGGCCTTGATAATATTTATCAGGTCGTTCTTGATATCGGTAGTATAGCCTCCTTTCCGGTCGATATACAGTAAATATAAGGGATTCCATTGGTTAAGGAAAGCCTGCCATGCTGCTAAATTGGCTGCACTCCAGCCAAAGCGTACATAATTCTGCGGTGAACCCAGCACCAGGTAAGCGCAGGTTTTAACTATAAAGGTATTAAAGGCCTTTATGTTTCTCGGAATATTTGTGGTTGTGCCTGTCATAATAAACTGTTTTTAAAGATGAATACTAAGTGAACTAAATGAAATTGGTATACATATTTTCGTTTTATGAATACTTATTTTTGAATTGAAAGCGAATATTCCCGGACTGAGCATGCGCATTCTCAGGCCGGGAACATACATTCTCAGGTTGAGCATACACATTCTCAGGGTAAGAATATACATTCTCAGGTTGAGCATACGCATTCTCAAGTCAGGAATACACATTCTCAGATTAAGCATACACATTCTCAAGTCAGGAACACACATTCTTAAATTAAGCATACACATTCTCAGGTTGAGAATGTACATGCTCGTTTCGTTAATATGCATGCTCGGTCTGATAATATTAGCTTTCGGGTTGAAAAGCCTGCTTTTCGTTCCTTTACTGCCTGTTTTTGTTTCAATATGTGCTATTCTTGTTTTCATTTTTTAATCTCTCGTTTCGATGTGCGAAACTTTCAATACAAAATTACAGCCAAACAATACCTTTTTCCAAAATTCCTTCCCCAACGGGCTTTTTTACGCTAGACCCCCTGAAGCGCTAAGGAAGTATTGATATGCCACTAAAAATTCATGCTTTTTGCGCTTGGCAACAACCGCATATTCATCCTCCGGAAGATTTACCACTATAATGCTCCTTTCCCTGTGCCACTCTTGAACGCAGGATAAATTAATGATTTCTTCACGGTGGATGCGGCAAAACCGGCATGGGTCAAGCCAGTGCTCAAGGTATCCGAGGCAAACTTTACAGCTAAGCTTTTTGCCGTTGCGGTAGCAGATGGTTACTTTGTGCCTGTCGGCAAGGCAATATAAAATGTCCGAAGGGTCTTCAATTATTCTTTCCCTGTACTGCCTGTAGCCGGGCAGCTTGATTGTTCCGTAGCTTATTTGTTTCTTTTTCATTGGACAAAGTTTTTAGCAGCCGGCATTACCGGTTAGCGTGTTACTAAATAAATTCATCCAATAGTAAAGAAGCTACATAATCCTCCTGTTTTAGTAATACATTGTATTAATAATGCTCAATGTTCAACAAACAATGTTTAATGCTCAAGTCTTGAGTCGGTTTTAAAACCTGAACATTGATAATTGAGCATTGATTATTGAATATTATATCTGAAAACATACTATATACAACATCATTTACTATACCAAACTTGATTTTTGAGTGAATATTGTGTAATTTGGCACAATTATTTTAATAGAAAGGGCTATGAAAAAAATAATTACAACCGTAGCTATGCTCTTCGCCTTAATTGGCGAGTTGAGCAACACATATGCGCAAACTGCTTACATAACAAATAGCGGTGACAGTACAGTATCAGTTATTGATGTTACAACAAATACTGTTACTACTACAATTGCAGTTGGTCATGGACCTTGGGGTGTTTCTGTAAGCACAGATGGAAGCAAAGTATATGTTACGAATGTCAATGATAATAAAATAAGTGTAATAAACACTACTACTAATACTGTTACGGCTACAATTACAGTTGGTTCTGCTCCTATTGAAACAGCTGTAAGCCCCGATGGGAGCAAAGCATATGTTGCAAATTATAATGCTTACCCCGCCGGTACAGTGAGTGTAATAAACACCGCAACAAATACTATATCGGCTACAATTAAAGTAGGGCTTAATCCTGAAGGTATAGCTGTGAGTCCCGATGGAAGTAAAATATATGTTGCAAGTAATGAATATGATTCAGTAAGTGTAATAAATAGCGCTACAAATACTGTTTCAAAGTCAATTAAAGTTGGTATCAATCCTATTTCATTTGGAAATTTTATTTCTATTTATCCTAATATTAATGATACAATTTGCTCCGCACATTATACTATAGTTCCATCATCAACCCCGCATCTTTATTATGTTACAGATAGTGTAACGGGTGTTCCTCCTTTTAAATATTTATGGGAATGGGGCGATGGCACTCACGATACTATTGCTTACCCGTCGCATACATATAGCGTAGCAGGTAGTTATACCATTTGTTTTACTATTACTGATTCTACAGGATGTACAAGCACTTATTGTAATTCTTCATATTTATCTAAAACATTAAGTTCAATGATATATGTGGATGTAGTTCCTGTTGTACCAACAGGGATAAATGAAAAAGGATTAACTAATCAAATAAAGGTTTTCCCTAATCCTGTTACCGAGGAAATACAGGTAATCAGTAATCAGTGTTCGGTAAACAGTGTTGAGATATACAATATACTTGGGGAAAAGATATATAGTTTACCGATTACCGATAACCGTTCACCCGCTTCGCAAGCAAAGCGAGGCGAGCCGATTACTATTAATTGCAGCAGCTTTGCAAAAGGGGTTTACTTTATTACACTAACTGCGGAAGAAGGGAAAGCGGTGAAGAAGTTTGTAAAAGAATAGTGAGTTAACTACATACTTCTTTTATTATTTCACGCAAAGACGCAAAGTTTCAATTTCTATAAATTTCCAATTTCTATAAATTTCCAATTTCTATAAATTTCATTAATCACTGCCTACTTATTAACTTTAAGTACTCCAAACTCTAGTCACTTTAGGCACTCTCTTACTTCAAATAATCATTAAAATAATTCTCAATTTTATGAAGCAGGTGAACCCTGTCTTTACCACGTACATTGTGCTCGTGTTCGGGATAAACAAAGTAATCGAGCTGCTTGCCTTCGTCGATACATTTCTTTACAAACATAAGGGAATGCTGCCATACAACGGTGTTATCGACAGTGCCGTGGATGATCAATAGTTTGCCTTTAAGGTTCTTTATATAATTGAGAAGATTGGCATTGTCGAAACCTTCGGGGTTTTCTTCAGAGGTGCGCATGTAACGCTCGCCATACATGATTTCGTAATATTTCCAGTCGATAACAGGACCGCCAGCCACAGCCACTTTGAAGACATCGGAATGTTTAAGCAACATGGAAATGGTCATAAAACCGCCATAGCTCCAGCCATGAACGCCAATACGGGCAGTATCGACAAAAGATTGCTTCTTTAAATAATCAACGCCCAGCATCTGGTCGTCCACTTCAAGCGTACCAAGATTCTTGAAGATAGCCTGCTCGAAAGCAAGTCCGCGGTTTGCCGTGCCATGATTATCGAGGGTGAAAACAACATAGCCTTTGGTGGCAAGATAATTAAGGAACAAACCCGCGCCATTGAGCCATGTATCGGTAATAAGCTGTTCGTGGGGACCGCCATACACATACACAATAACAGGATACTTCTTCTGTGGGTCGAAATCAGTTGGTTTGATGAGACGGCAATAGAGATCGGAGCCGTCCTTGGCTTTAATTGTGAATACGGAGGTTTCGGGCATTTTGTATTCTTTCAGCGTATTGTTGTTCTTTTGCAATACCTGTAAAAGCTTTGCATTGGTTGTTACAAGATCGTATTCGCCGGAAATATCGGCGCTGGAATAATTATCGAGAACATACTTACCATCCTTGCTTACCAGTGCAATGTGGGTTCCTTTGGCAATGGAAATCCTGGTGATGTTTCCCGATTTGATGTCAACAGAATAAATATCCTTATCCAAAGGACTCATGGCAGTGGAGGTGTAAAACACTTTGGTATCCTTATTATCGGTTCCAAGAAGTTCGGTAACCACCCAATTTCCTTTAGTGAGCTGCTTGATGAGTTTGCCGCTGATATCATATAGGTACAAATGATTGTAGCCATC
Organism: Bacteroidales bacterium; assembly: GCA_050013795.1. Taxonomy (GTDB): domain Bacteria; phylum Bacteroidota; class Bacteroidia; order Bacteroidales; family CG2-30-32-10; genus CAWHOW01. The sequence goes on along the minus strand of JBEKEO010000005.1, from coordinate 18,461 downwards.
TTTCTGACTTTGATAAATGAATTCATCAGGCTTGGTTTTAAGAAAACAAAGAGGATTCAAAGGCTCCACATATTTATCGTTATCCTCTTCAAAGAGGGTTTTGATAAAATCACCAGTTGCAGCATCATATTGGTTAAGCTTCATGTGGTTCTGGCTGCGGTTGAGCACTTGTATAAAGATATATTTCTCGTCAGGACTCCAGGTAATATTTGTAAGGTATTGCTCAGCGGGTTCTCCAGTATTGAGAAATATTTTCTTCTGAGTAAGCGGATTGTAAATGCCGAGGGTAACATGATGGCTTTTCATTCCATTCATGGGGTATTTAATCAGTTCCTCCTCGGCAATGCGATTGCTTACATTAGCAATATGCACAAGGGGATAATCGGTAACCATGGTTTGATCCATCCGGTAGAATGCAAGCAGATCACCTTTGGGAGACCAAAACGTTCCTTTTGTAATGCCGAATTCTTCGCGATGAACGGATTTGCCATTGACAATATTTTTATTTGTATCAGATGTAACAGCATATTCCTTGCCTTTAACAGAGACATACAAATTGTTTTTTACAGTATAGGCCGCATATAAAGTGCTTTCTGCAATATCAGTATTGTCGGCTTTCTCGTTGGTTGTGTTAACAGAATGAACAGATTTAGAAGCTACATTATAAACATAGATCTTATCATTTTCATTGAAGTAAAATGAATTCTCATCTATCCATATAATTTCGGGAAAAGCATTTATATCGGCATCACCAAGCTTTTTAACGGCATCACTAAGTTGGGAAAAATTGATAAGAGTATCCCGTTTTTCATTTTCGACATTTCCTTTTATGAGTGCCTTGAGGCTTACATAAGAATAACAATCACTTGATGCAATCCATTGCAACTGATCCATGCTCTTAGGATACAGCGCCCTGTTTGTGAAAGCATCTTCAATGGTGAGTACCTTAGTTTGAGAAAAACTTTTTACAACAATAAAAAGAAATACCAACACAAAAATTTTTCCTGTTCTCATGAAATTATTTTTAAAAGATTCAACAAATTATAATAGATGAACTGCGTCGGCAATGTTTTCAATCAGCCGGACATTTTCTTCAATAGCATTACCAACAACTACCACATCAGCGCCTGCACTGCACAGATCGTGCGCTTTTGCAGGTGTGCGAATACCGCCGCCGACAATAAGAGGAATTGAAATATTTTGTTTCACCTTAGCTATCATATTTTCGGTAAGCGTTAAAATTGCGCCACTGCCGGCATCCATATAAATCAGTTTGAGTCCAAGCATTTCTCCAGCCATGGCAGTACAAACAGCTATGTCGTCCTTATCAGCAGGAATAGGAGTAGAGTTACTCATGTATAAAGCAGCCGTTGGTTTTCCGCTTTCAATGAGCATATAACCAGTTGGAATTACTTCAAGTTTACTTGCTTTAAGGTAAGGTGCAGCAATAACATGTTTACCTATTAGCATTTCTGCGTTTCTTCCTGAGATCAGCGAAAGCAAAAGCAGAGCATCGGCATTCTTATTTATCTGCATAGTGTTTCCAGGAAATAATACAACAGGGACATTACACTTTTCCTTAATTGTTTTGATAGTGATTTCAAGATTATCATCAGTAAGCAGACTGCCCCCTACAAAAAAGAAATCCACAACATTGTTTGAAGCGAGTTCAATGATACTCAAAAGCTGCTTTTGTTTTGTCTTATCTGGATCAATAAGGACAGCGAATTTTTTAGTTTTCTTTCCTTTTTTACCGCAAATGGCCTGATAGATATTCATTGTTTGTTTTTCTTTTGTGTAGCATTACAAATTTACATGGAATTTATCAATCCGTAGTATATACCAGCATATAATCCTGTAACTTTTCATAATGAAGATTGAATTTCTGTTTAAACTCATTGGTGCTTATAGTTCCTGTTATATCACCGCTTCCGCTATAAACAAAAGAATCGAGCAGAATATTTTCTATGAATAATAAATTCTTTTTACCGTAAAGCTTATATAACGCTTCCTTTGCGCCCCAGCATACATAAAGGGAATCAATATCATTGGCGGGGGAAATATTCATTATTTCTTTCTCCGAAAGAAACTTATGCACGATCTTATGAATCTTGGGATGTACTTTCTCTATATCAATTCCTACCAGTGAATTTTTATTTACAATGGCTGCGGAAAATTTACCCGCATGAGAAACAGAAAGATGGTGTGATTTGAATTGCAGGTAAGGTTTCCCGACTTCATCGTAATTCACATGCGAATATTCTTCTGGCGTAACCAATTCACGGAGAAGATTCCTGTAACTCAGCCAATGCTGCTTCCTTAAATCATTACAGAAACCTTTATACAATTCATTTTCTTCGTCATTAAGACGCACGTTGGAAAACAATTCATCAACGGTTTCGGTAATTTCCCATATACCAACACTAGTGCTTTCCCCTATATTTCTTTTTATAAAGATTCCCATTGATAATAATTGAAAAGCAAAGATACTATTTCATAAATAATCCTGATAAATTAGGATTATCAATACTTCGGTAGATATTTGAAATATTGGACTAAAGTCCCTGCCATTAGCGGGATTTATCAATTACCACTACCCAGGTGCTGAAATAAGTTCAGCATCTGTCGTGGCTATACAGAACCCCCATGAGTAAAGGGCTTTAGCCCAAAACGATTATAAAGATTACCGAACTATTTATTATTATGAAAACAAGTAAAAATACCTGTTTTAATTTAGGTGTTTTTACCCTTGCCATTTATATAAAGGAATGTGTAATTTTGGCTGTTATATTTTTAAAACTAACAACTTACATAAAACTTGTTTGTAATGTTTGCTTAAATGATGATTCAAAACTAAAATCAGTAATAATTAAAACAATTTAACCTATGAAAAAGATGCGTATTACATTATTGTTAAGCTGCCTACTGGTAGCTGCTGCTGTTCAGCAGGGATGTAAAAAAGATCATGGCGATCCGCCGACAATTCCGCCAAAGTCTTCTTTTGAAATGAATTTTTCTGATATTGATTCTTCCAGGACTCATGCCAAATTCCATGGAAAGGGAATTGATTCAACCGGGCAATACAGCAATTTCCTGTTTGCTGCAGGAAATGTGTTCGGCTGGGATATAATATTAACTATCGGGCTGGCTGTTCCTGTGGCTTCATTCGATTATTCGTTCACACAACAGGCATCATGGAATAATCACGATAATGCCTGGGAATGGAATTACAATTTCCCGGCAAATGGAACCTATTCTGCAAAACTGGAAGCTAAAATTTCGGGAAGCACGGTTCATTGGGAAATGTATATTTCGAAGCAAGGGGGTTTCCAGAATTTTATGTGGTACGAAGGCGATTCACAAGTCAATAATTCGCAGGGAACCTGGACACTTTTCGATAACCCATGGAACAATAAACCGCTTCTTGGAATTGTATGGCACAAGAATACCAGTAATGGCACTTCCGATATTACCTATACAAATATTGTTCCCGGCGGAGCCGAAAATGGAGGGTATATAGCTTATGGCATCAATACCGATACTACTTATAATGCTTATTATAATATTTTCAATAAAGGTAAGAATAACCTTACGGATATTCAATGGAACACAACTCATAAGAACGGACATGTTAGCGATCCACTTCACTTCAACGATAATAAATGGCATTGCTGGGATATGACATATAAAAATGATAACTGCCAGTAAACAAATGTTGAAATGACCTTAATATGTAATGTGAAGAAACGACTTCAATATGAGTGAGTTTATTTTGTGACAATTTAAGTTTATAATGTGTCAACAGGAGTTCATAATGTGTCAATAGGAGTTCATAATGTGTCAATAGGAGTTCATAATGTGACATTAGGAGTTCATAATGTGACAACATGAGTTCATAATGTGTCAATAGGAGTTCATAATGTGACAACAGGAGTTCCTAATGTGTCAATAGGAGTTCATAATGTGACAACATGAGTTCATAATGTGTCAATAGGAGTTCATAATGTGACAATAGGAGTTCATAATGTGACAACATGAGTTCATAATGTGACAACATGAGTTCATAATGTGTCAATAGGAGTTCATAATGTGACAACATGAGCTCCTAATGTGTCAACATGAGTTCCTAATGTGTCAACATGAGTTCCTAATGTGTCAATAGGAGTTGAAAATGTTACAACATAAGTGAAAATGTGTCCATTTTTGCTGAATTAGCTGTATTTTTACTTTGTAAAACCAATTTTAAAAACATAAAATCGTGAAACATTATCCGAAAACCATATTAATGATGTTATTAATATGTTTAGTAACGTTTTCATTAAGAGCGCAACATAACTTTGTAAAAATAATAGATCAGGGAAAAGGAGAGATTGGTCTGGGCGCTGCTGAAACTCCTTCAGGTGATTTTGTAATTGTTGGCACTAGGGGTGATTCAACGAATGCTCTGGGTAACTGGGACGGATATATAGTAAAAATAAATTCTTATGGGGATACACTATGGACCCGGACTTACGGCGATTACGGGACAGACACATATAGTAATGTTATTTATAAAGGCAGCAACTACATAGTTGTCGGAAGCAAATTTGTATTTGGGTTAGACTGGCAGGGATGGTTGGTGGAATATGATGAAAACGGGAACAGAATAACTGAAAAATTATATGGCGGGAATCAATACAAGGAAGATGGATTCACCGACATTATTGCAACTGCCGATGGAGGATACCTGATATCGGGAACTACTGTATCATTTGGCACAGATAGCACGGGTGATGCCTGGATACTTAAATTAAACGCTTCATTTGATACAGTGTGGACTAAACATTATGATCTTGGTGTTATTGACGGAGGACAAAGTTTTAATGATAATGGCGGACATATCGTTCCTTTTCACAATAACGAATATATGTTTACTGCTGGTACATGTACAAGTGGATGCAATGGTGCAGATCCTCATGAATTTGCCACTTATTTTGTAATTGATTCCGTAGGAAATCTGGTTAAACATGTTTCTTTTAAAGAAGGTGTTAAAACAGTTTTTACCTGTTTGAGGCCTACTAATGATGGTGGAGTTATTCTTTGCGGTGCAATAAGTTTAAAAGATACAGCAATTTTTGCAGGGATGAGAAGTGAAAATATGTGGGTGGTGAAGCTTGATGCAAATGCAGATACAGTATGGACAAAAGAGATTGGAAAGACCGGCGTTTACGAAGGCGGATTCAGTATATTTCAAACCAGCGATGGCGGTTATTTTCTCGACTCTTATTCTGAATTGGGTGATTGTCCCGGTTTTGATGTTGATAATGTATGGCTGCTTAAATTAACAAGTACCGGAGATACAACATGGGTAAGGAAATGGGGCAGGGAAAGGAATGATGATACTTGGTGGGCAATTCCGACTTCTGACGGAGGTTGTCTGGCGGTAGGCTCTACTAATGCTAACTCTATTCCTTTTGTTGCAGCTATTCCCGGCAATTCGAATTTGTTAATTATTAAAACAGATGCTAATGGATTTTTTACTTCAACAGGTGAAAAATTTAGTAATAACAAAAGTTTTGGATTATATCCTAATCCCGTCGCCAATAATTTAACCATTGATGCTAGTGATTTACGAATTGCGAATAGCTATTTACGAATATATAATGATTTTGGTAATCTGGTTATGGAAAAAAGTCTGGATAATAATAGTAGAACATATATTGATGTTTCAGGCCTGTCTAGTGGAATTTATCTAATAGAGTTGAAATCAAAAAATGAAATATTGGTTAAGAAGTTTATAAAAGAATAAAATATGAAATAGCCATGAGCAAGAAAATTCACAACAACCGAAAAGAATATTACATGGCGTATTCCATGTGACCTTTAAAAAAGAAAAGAAAAAACACATGAAAAGAAAATTTATACTTTATGTTTTTTGTTTGATATTGATTTCCGTAAATGCACAGAATACATTACATTATTTGTCATCTACAACAGGTGCTGCATGTTATGCAATTAAATATTATAACGGTTATATTTTTACCGGAACTGGTTCAACGCTGAGGTCATATTATGTTGGCACGGGTGCAACAGTCCCATACGACAGTATTTTTGAATACCGTTATTCTTCTGAAATTATTCGTATGGCGGTACATGATCATTATTTATTCATTGCTGCAAATTATGATGGTATGGGTAAATGGGATATTTCAAATCCTGCATTACCTGTAAAAATTTATGATATCCCGTGTGACAGCACAGGTATGGCTACTCAGGGCATTGCATTTAAGGGAGATACTATTTTACTCGCACAACAGTCGAAGGTGCAGGCATATAGAGATTATGGAACGACATATTCAAAAATTAAAAGTTTTGGGTATGCTCCAATCGGTGGAGTAGTGAGTGGTATTGCTGCTAAAAATAATTTACTAGCCTATACTATTTGGCAAGCCGGTCCGCAAAATGGAGTGTATTTATATAATGTCAACACCTTTTCATTTATTTCATTTACTCAGCAGGGAAATTTTCTTACCGAAAATGTTATATGGGGAAAGAATAATAACCTGCTTCATGTGATGGGAGGAACTAATACAACTAACGGTCATTTTTACACTCTTGATGTTTCTAATCCTTCCTCTCCACAAATGATATTTTCCGATACTGTTCTCGGCATTCCTTATGGTGCGTCTATGGCATTACCATATAATGCCGAAAACATTAACGATACCATTTATGTTGCCAATTGGGGCGGACTTAAACCGGGAAATCTTAACAATTGTTTTATCCGTGTTTATGACGCCACTAACCCTTCCAATGTTCATTTGCTTACATATATCAATGCCGGTCTGTGGCATTTTGATTTGACCGTTCATTATCCGAAAATTTATATTGCTTCAGAATGGTATGGTATCAAAACGGCTGATGTTACTAATATCATGAATCCCGTAGATGATGGTAACACATTGACAGGGGGATGGAATTTATCCGCTGATACTTGGGGAAATTATATGACCGTTGCTGATGAAGGTTATGGCTATAAACTATATGATATTACCGATGTTCATCATCCTCATGTATTAAAGCTCAATAATGATCCCGGTTTTTGCAGGCATGCTAATTTCTCGGAAGATGGAAATTATATATACACTGCTAATATGACAACGCAGGGATTTCGAGCCTATACAAGGGATTCTTTACATCAGATAAGTTATATTACGCAGATTGTTTGCAATGGCAGGTTCATAGTAAACCATAATAGGATATTTTCAAAACTCGACAATAAATTAATTATTATTAATGTCGGCGATCCATATAACCCTGTTATTGACTCAACCATTACGATGACATATAATGATATGGCTGTCGCGAACAATGTTTTATACATTACAAATAACGACAGCATTTTTGCATACGATATTTCAGGCAGCAATTTTAATGAGATTGCAAAAATTGCTCTTGCCTCAAACCAGGATGCGCAAATGCTTGCCGCATATAATGATAAGATTTATGTATACATTACCAATAAAGGACTTACGAGATATAAACTGGTTTATAATTCTCTGTCTTATTCCTTGAATGAAGAATATTATTCCGTGCCTGTTAATGGGGCACCCACATTTATAGCTGCTGATACATTCGGACTTTATCTTGCCTACAGGCTTTATGGGCTTTATGCTTTAGACAGACAAACATTCGCTCAAACAGGTTATTATCGCGGAGGTTTGGATTACAGGAAATACACTACTATGTATGGCGTTCAGGATCTGGTTTGTAAAAACAATCTGGTTTTTCTGGTTGAATATTTTGCGCAGACCTCAATACTTTCAAATGATTCATTGTTTACGGGTACTTATGAACCCTCAGGCGGGAATGATAAAGTGCAGGTTTACCCAAATCCTGTAAATGACAAGGTTTTTATTCATGTAAATAATTCTGATAAAAATCTTCTCTTACAATTATTCGTTTATGATGTGAACGGGAAATTGCAGAGGAATATTTATCTGAATAAAGAATATTCAGAAATTGACATTTCAGATCTTTCAGCAGGATTGTATCTTTTGTGTTTCAGGGATGATAATGCTTTGCTTAAGTCTTTAAAAATAATAAAACAATAATTAAAAAGTCATTATATGAAAAAGGTAATCATTACTTCCTTCTTGCTTTCAATATCATTCCTGCTTCATGCGCAGGTAAAAGAATTAAATCGTCTCGGCCAATTACCGGGTGGATTCGGATGGTCTGTAAATTACGACAGCCTGTCGAAACGTTTATTTGTTGGTTGCGGAACCAGCGTATGGGTATATGATGCCTCGAATCCAACGAATGCACGAACAATAAAAGTTATCGCCAAGCGTCCGTTAATGGGCACTGTAAATGAAACCAACCTGTATGGTAATGTTTTATTTGCAACAGCTACTCATGATGGCGTTTATGCTTTGGATGCCACATCCGATACCCTTACAGTTATTGCTCATTACAAGATGGCGAACGATTCGGCTGCTTATCACATGTGGAGAATAAACGACACTCTTTATGTTGCCAACAGTCAGAAAGTGCATGTGCTGGTATATTCAGCCGGCAGTTTCACACATATTAAGACCTTCGGGATAGCCGGCGCTTATTGTGTAACCGGAAAAGGAAATTATATTGCTGTGGGAAGCCAGGGATTTCCCAAAGGTACCATTGCTGTTTATCGCAAGAGCAATCTTACAACACCTGTTTTTACCTGGCAGTATAACAAAATATGGCAAGTGCAGAATCTGCAATTTGCCGACAGGAGAAATGATGTTCTGTATATTTGCGGCGGACCCGAGGACCTGTTTTTTTCCAAAAGCAACCTCTTTGCTATTCAGTTCACGGGTTCTACATTAACTGCAATTGATTCATTTACTGTTTCCGGCGGAATACTTAATTATGCACAAATGGATATCTGCAATATGGATTCCCGGAATGATACTCTATTTGTCGCTACAACAGCCGCATACAATAGCTCCACCTTTCCATTTGCCTATGCAGCCATTATAGATGCTTCGAATTTTCCTGCCGACACTCTTCGTCAGATAGGTTTATATGTGCCCGGTCTCTGGCATTTTGATGTGTCGCTGATGAGGGGCACTCCCGATATTGCCACCTCTTCCGAATGGCTTGGCGTATGTATCAACAATATTTCACATTTACAACCGGGTGATACTTTAGGATTCCTGGAAACAGGAGGATATGGTGATAGAAGTGTGGCTAAACATGATACGCTTTGGGTGGCTCAGGAAGGCTATGGGCTGGCTGCATATAAACTGGATAGTTTGTATTATAAGAATGGATATCTGCGTAAATCAAGAATATTTCATGTGTTCAGGCAGTTCGTTACGGACTTCGATTTTATCAATGATTCATTAATTGTTATGACAAGTTCTTATGGCGATATATATAATATCAAACCATGGCTGAATGGTCATTTTCCGGTAAAGACTGACAGCCTTGGAAAAGGATCTATTGAAAGCGTCAGGACAATTCATACCAATATAGGAGTAAGAGTTATTGCCGGATGGAATAATACCTTGTCGCCCCCGGAAGCAATATTGCTTTTCGACCCGCTTTCTTCAACCCATCCCCATCCCATGCTCGACAGCATCCAGACAAGATGCAGCGCTTATCCTCTGGCCGTGACAAATGATACTCTCTACTGCGGTCATATGTTCTATAACAAGAATTATCTTGCCGCTTACAGGATATATAATGATGCGTTCATGCTGATAGATACCATTGCCGTTCCCAGCACCATCACCAGCATTGCAGTTGATAATGGGACCATTGCAGTTGGCTGCATGGATTACCTGCTGTGGTTTAAGTTAACAGGCAGTACTTTTGTGCAGGAAGGATCTTATTTCGATTGGTACATTCGTCCGCAGGGACTGGTGCTGAAGAATAAGAACCTGTATGTTGCCGATAAATTCTATGGAATGAAAGTGTTTAGTCTTGCTTCAATAACATCTGCTACACTTGTTGCCGAGTGTAAAGGAACCGGGGGATGGACAAATTTATTCGGCAGCAATAATGTGGATGTAGGCAGCGACGGAAAAATATACCTTGCCGACCAGCATGCCGGTGTTATTGTTATTGAGCCTTATGATACTACTCTTTCCGGTATTCTTGAGCATGAAGCTATCTGCAGTAATTACAAAATCGAAATGTTCCCAAATCCCGCATCAGATTATATTAACATTAAAATTGATCCCGGGTTAAACCTGAATAATAAAAGTTTATCGGTTTTCAATAGCATGGGGGAAATGGTTATGGGCATTCCCATGATCAGATCGAATCAGATGAAAATAAATACTTCTCGTCTGTCCTGCGGAATGTATTTCATTTGCGTAACAGATAATAATAAAATAATTACTGCAGGGAAATTCATTGTGAAATAGAAAAGTATTATTAATTACCATATTTTTTTTTGATGAATAACAGGTTAGTTGCACTGATATTCTTGGTGCTTATTATGATGAACGGTGCTGCCGTTTCACAGACACAGTGGACAAAGTATTCCAGTCATCCCGTTCTATCCATGGATACCACCTATATGTGGGCTGCCTATGGTGAGCCTGCCTGCATGATACAAAATGACACCTTTAAAATGTGGTATGTGGTGGCAAGCGGAGTAAATCCAAGTGATACGGTCATGCGCGGAAAGATACATTATGCATGGTCACTCGATGGAATAACTTGGAATAAATTTACCGGTAATCCTGTGCTTGATGTAGGCGGAACAGGCGCCTGGGATGGGCAATGGCTTGATACTCCCGAAATCCTTAAAATACCATCAGGATATAATCTTTATTATTACGGCGATTCAACTTATCAGCAGGGGCAAAGCCATACTAACATTGGACTTGCTACCTCACCGGATGGAATTCATTTCACAAAACAGGGTAAAGTTCTTTTCAAAGGCGCTCCCGGCGACTGGGACGGAAAATATATTGAATCGCCCGCTGCCTATTACGACCCTTCATCAGGTGTATATGCCTTGTGGTACACAGGACAGGATACTGTTGGCTGGATAAATATAGGGTTGGCCGTATCGAATAATGGCGTGAACTGGAATAAATACCCCGGTCCGGTGCTTACCCATGGGGCTCCCTACACATGGGACGATATGTTTGCAGCAGTTCCTTCGGTTATTAGGACAAATGGTGTTTTGGAAATGTGGTACAGTGGTATTTCTTTCCTAGGGCAGCAGGATTCAGTAAGAGTAGGGTATGCTGTTTCGTTTGATGGCGCTCACTGGATTAAATATCCCGGCAACCCTGTGCTATTTAACCTGCCGGGCGATACTTCGCGCTACTGGGCTGTTGATGTGGTTTGGGACAGTGTAGGCAATCAGTATAAAATGTATTATGAGAATTATTTCAAGTGGGGCGCCGAAGCTATTTATCTTGCCACATCACCACGCAACGTTTTGTTTTCCGCTTCATGCAATGTTACTATTAGCAGGGACACTGCAATACATTCAGGCGATACCATTCAGCTTTATGCATCGGGCGGAACATCGTACCGCTGGTACCCGGAACAAGGCTTGAGCAATCCTGATATTTCAAACCCGCTGGCATTCCCCGATACCAATGTTACTTATACCGTTTTGGTTGTAAGCGATTTGTGCATCACTACCGATACTGTAAAAATTACCGTTACTCCATTGTCCGTTCATGATCCTTCTATTTCATGCAAGATAAAGATTTTTCCAAATCCCGCAACAGATTGGCTGACTCTTATGTGGAATAATAATGCAAACGAAAATGCTAATGTCTACATTTACGATATTACAGGACAATTGCTTTTACATAAGGAAATTAATTCTTCTATAATGGATATAGACGTACATAATCTTTCCAAAGGCCTATATCTTATCGCCCTGAATGATACAAAGTATATAACTAAAAAGAAGTTTATAAAAGAATGAAATAATTAAAAAAGTGGCAATTAAAATGAACGCTACCTATTAATAAGGTAGCGTTTTTAGTTAAAAAATTATAATACATTTGAAAAATAAAAAGAACCTTTAATCATTTAAAACAAAATTCAATGAAAAGATTAACCATTATACTTTTTGCTTTATTGGCAACAATTTATTTATCGGCACAAACAACGCAGTATATATATACAAATGGTCGTTATATTTTTGGTCCCTGCGGTGATACTTTGCTGTTAAGAGGTATAGATTATGCGCCCTATGACTGGGGCTACGATATAACTTCTTTGGAAATCAATCAGGTGGTACAGTCGGGTGCAAATGTGGTCAGGATGCCCTGGTATTTTGATAACTCGGATGCATCTACAAATGATGTTTATAAAAACTACAAAGCTCTTGACAGTGCTGTAAGCAAATGCGTAGAAAATAAAATGATAGCTATTATTGAAATTCACGATTACACCTGTTCTGATGATACTGCTGCGCTGCTAAGCCTGAATACATGGTGGGCGCAGGACAGCGTATTTACAGATGTACTTTTGAAGCATAAAGAAAGCGTTATTGTTAATTATGCAAACGAGGCTTTGGATTATTTGTGGGCGTCCGTGTCGTCAACAACAGCTTTGGCTACTTATCAACGCACATATAAAAACATTATCACTGCTTTAAGAAATAAGAGTGGTTTTAATTTCCCTATCATGATTGATGCTCCCGATTGTGGAACAAACTCTGATGCTTTTGTTACATCAAATGTGGCGAATAACCTGATTCTGCACGACCCACTGCATAACCTTATCTTCAGCGCTCATGCCTATTGGTATGCTTTTGCAGGCAACGATTCAACCACTATGGCTTCGGATGTTAATGCGGTGATATCGCAAAATATTCCTTTGGTGCTGGGTGAAGTTGCCAATTTACAGGATGATGCCTCTCCCTGCGAATATACCTTGAATTATAAATCTCTATTAAATTATTGTCAACTAAAGAAAGTTGGATGGATAGCATGGAGCTGGGATCATGATAATTGTTCCGATCGCCAGATCTCTTCTACCGGTAACTTCAGTAACCTGACTACTTATGGTAATGATATAGTGCATAATTCCAATTATGGACTGCTGACGGTTAATGCACCGAAAAGTAAGTTTTTGCTTAATGGTTGCGGTACTACTGTAATTAACAGAATTAAAGAGGGAAATAACATTGCTCTTTTCCCAAATCCTGCCAACAATGAAATAAAGGTAATCAGTAATCAATTATCGGTTAACAGTATTGAAATATACAATATGCTTGGAGATAGGATATACGGTTCAACGATTACCGATAACCAATCGCAGTTTATCATTAACATTGTTAATTTCCCAAATGGTGTGTATGTTGTGGAAGTTAAAACAGAATGCGGAATAGGAGTAGAGAAATTTGTGAAGCAATAAGGAGTTGCTGCGTATTATTTTTCAGCGCCCCATTGAAATCCTGAAATCTCAAAACCGGAAAGGCTCAGAACTTTATCAATTACAGTAGTAAGTATATCTTTTAAATTTGCAGGATGACTGTAAAAAGATGGAGATGCGGGACAAATTATGCCGCCGGCTTCAGTTACAGATTTCATGTTATTAATATGTATAAGGTTCAGAGGCATCTCTCTTGTAACAAGAATAAGCTTTCTTCTTTCTTTTAACATCACATCCGCTGTTCTCGTAATCAGGTCGTTTGAAACGCCTGATGCTATTCTTCCCATAGTTCCCATACTGCATGGACAAATGATCAAGCAATCATAATTAGCCGAACCGGAAGCAAATGGAGCATAAAAATCATTATTGGCAAATATCCTGAAAGGGATATTCTCAAAAGCGTTGTCTTTCAGTTCGTGCTTCCAAACTCCTTTGGCATTATCGGAAAAAACAATGCTGCAATCCGCTATCTGTTTGTTCAGCAATTGCAATTTCTCAAACAATATGCTTGCATATATTGCCCCGCTGGCGCCAGTCACGGCAACAACAATTTTTTTCTTATTCATTTGTCTTCTTAAATTGTGATAATTTCTCCATCACCTCAATGGGAGTGATACTTTCAATACATTCACACTTTACTTTATGCCTGCATTTGCTGCAATATTTGTCTTTCACTATGAATGCGGCTTTTTCGCCCAACGGAGCCCATCTGCCCGGATGTATAGGACGCATGGGAGCATAAAGCCCTAGGGTATGCTTTCCTAAAGCAGCTGCAATATGCAATGGACCGGTACTTGCAGCGAGAAGTCCATCAGCCACGGAAATAAAACTTATCAGTTCGGGGAGCGACATCTTCCCCGTTAAATCAACTACATCAGGGAATTTATCTAAAAGAAAAGGCCGCGTCTTTAACCCTTCTTCCTCTGTTCCGCTTATAAAAACCTTAAACTTATTTTGGGGAATTATTTCAAGAAGTTCCTGATAATTCTTCATTCCCCATTCTCTTGCGCTTCCCTTAGAACTTGGATGAATGATAAGATTAAATTTCTCAGTGCTTAAAAGCGATTTGAATCTTGTATCAGGATAACCTGTTATGGAGAATCCATAGTATTTCGGTATTTCAGCAAGATCGAAATTCTTCTTTGCTCCTAAGGAAACAAGAAGTTTTAAGTTAAGCTGAGCTTCGTGATGTATGGATTTCCTCCTTGAAAGACCAACCAGCCTGTTGCATGTATTCCAGTGATAATGCCTGTGAGAAGTCCCTATTCGCAAAGGGATGTTGGCTTTTTTGGCAAGTTCGGCAATAGATTTTCTTGGAAAAACATGAATTATCACATCTGCCTGCAATGATTTAAAGTAGTTTATTGATTCTGTTTCTCCTAGTTTTATAATATAGTCCCAACCGACAAAACGGTCTATGTGTTTACAAGAGTCAATAATAACTTTAGTATAATCCCTGCCAAGAAAAATAATATTACTGTCAGGATATAATTCTTTAAGCACGCCTGCTATCGGCAATGCAAGCACCACATCACCTATTCCGTCAGTCCTGCTGATAATGATATTTTTATACGAATACATTCTAATGTAAATAAAATTCAAATTTACTAAATTTATACCACAGCATCTTATGAAGATAACGGGTGAAATATTTTTAGTTATTTTGCATTTATTCTTTTCACCAATATCTATTCCTAATTAAACATTTATGTCATGAACAATAAACACTTTTTGCCGGCACATTTCACCGCTGTTTTAATTTTTTTGATTGCAGGTACCTTTCAAATAAAAGCAACGAATATTAAAATAAATAAGGAAGCAACTATAACAGATATCAATACTAACGACAAAACGGCATTTATCTCCTTTGACCTCAGCTGGGAAAACTCATGGAGGACTTCTGCTAACGAAGCAAATTATGATGCTGCCTGGATATTTGTTAAATATAAAGCAAAACTTGGAACGGAATGGAAACATGTTTATATAAGCACCGATATCAAAGATTATAGCGTGATCTCGGATAACGGTGTTGCTCCTTCATTTTCTGCTGGCACGACTGATAAAAAAGGAATGGGTGTCTTTGCATACCGTCAGAAGGATGGCAATGGCAACATCAACTGGGGCGGGGTAAAGCTGAAATTTAACTATGATGCTAACGGTATAAAAGATATTAACGATATGGTATTTAAAGTGTATGCCATCGAAATGGTTTATGTTCCGAAAGGAGCATTTAAATTAGGTTCCGGCGGCAGCGAAGCTTCGGCATTTTATACGTATCCCAAAACAACGCAGCCATTTGCCGTAAATTCCGAAACGGCAATTACCACCGGACAAAAAGAGGGTAATCTTTGTTATGCAAAACATTTTTACTGCGAACAGTTCTTTGGAATTATTCCGGATGCATTTCCAAAGGGATATAATGCTTTCTGGTGTATGAAATATGAAATTACCCAAGGGCAGTATGTGGATTTTCTTAACTCGCTTACCCGTCAGCAACAAGAATTAAGGGTGTGGTCGGGTATTTCGGGAACCAATGTGGTTAATCGTTATGTGATGACAAATTCTCCAACCATTCAATATCGAAACGGCATTCGATGTGATGCAACCATCAGCGCTACCGATCCGGTTACTTTCTATTGTGACCTGAATGGCAACGGGATTCCCAACGAAAATAATGACGGTCAAAACATTTCATGTAATTTTATTTCATGGGCTGATGATGCCGCTTTTACCGATTGGGCAGGATTACGTCCTATGACCGAACTTGAATTCGAAAAGGCCTGTCGTGGTACCATGGCTCCTGTGGCAAATGAATTTGCATGGGGAACAATAAAGGCAATAAATGCTAACGGTATCAGCAATGGAGGTACATTTACAGAGTTGCCATCCAATGCCGATGCAAACATTGTATATTGCGAGAAAACAGCAGATATGCTGAGCCCGGTAAGAGCAGGGTTCTTTGAAAAGAAAAACGGCACAAATGAACAAAATGGATATTCATTTTATCATATCTCTGACCTTAGCGGGAATCTTTTTGAACGCTGTATAAGCATAAGCAACAAAGCAGGCATATTATTTAAAGGTTCTCATGGCGATGGAAATCTTGATGAGTCAGGTAATGCAACCAATACTGACTGGCCCGGTGTAAAAGGAGTAGGGGCGGGATTCAGGGGAGGAAGTTTTTATTATGCATCTACCTTTTGCCGCACTTCCGACCGCCAGTATGCAGGCCTGAGCGACTGGCAGCGATACAACCATTATGGCTACAGGGCCGTAAGAAGCGCAGAATAATTTATTAATTTTAAAAAGTAGAATTCTGATAGCATATACTGACGAATCCTTCATGAAAGAAGCGCTTAAAGAAGCGCAGAAAGCTTTCGATGCTGATGAAGTGCCTATTGGCGCCGTGATTGTTTGCCGGAACAAGATCATTGCACGTGCACACAATTATACTGAACGACTAAACGATGTTACGGCTCATGCCGAAATGCAGGCATTTACTTCGGCAGCCAATTCTATAGGAGGAAAATACCTCCCTGAATGCACCTTGTATGTTACCATTGAGCCTTGTGTGATGTGCGCAGGCGCCTCGTACTGGACACAGATAAGTAAGATCGTTTATGGCGCCAAAGATGAGAAGAAAGGATATTCAAAATTCGCCGCCGACATTTTACATCCTTCTACAGAAATAATAGGCGGCATACTGGAATCCGACTGTGCCGCTATTATGAAAGAATTCTTTCGCAAAAAAAGAAAGCCGGCAGTTTAATCTCCGGCTTGCTCATTATACAATTTCTTTATTAATCGTCCACACCGGACTTTGTCCTCAACGTATGTATGCCTATTATGCTATAGAGAAAACAATAACTAAAAAGACTGGTGAAAAGAAGATATACCCCTATTATCGAACAGATAATTAATCCCGCACCTTTCACCACTCCTGTGATAATTAGAACTGCAAAAACAATAACCACAAAAAGCCGTAATACCTTGTCAACCGTTCCCATATTCTTTAACATAACCCCTCCGTTTCAAAATTTCTGCAAAATTACACAATCCAATGCCAAAAGTCAAGAAGAATAAGCGTTCTTAACTTGATTAATCTATAAAATGTTTCTGAAATTACTAATACTAATTGTCACATCGAGTAGTCCTGAGCTTGTCGAAGGACGTATCGAGATGCGACTACATTGGTTAGTCTGTTCTCGATACGTTCGTGAAGTAACGAACTACTCGAACTGACAATTGCTTTATGTTTGAAATAATTCCTAGATTTTTCATCAAGACATTTATCAGGAAATCGACCTGTGAAACATCCTTATCGAAATGGTTGTGGTAACTATTAACATAGCGCATAATATCACTACTCCCGGCCAGATGCCATCCAATATCCATCCTTTGGTGGCAATTGTCCGCATGGTGCTTGTCGCATAAGTAAGGGGGTTGCAGTTTGCAATAACTCTTAACCACGAAGGCATAGCGCTTACAGGAAACATGGCATTGCTTGTGAACATTAAGGGCATGGTAAGGAAGTTAGTGATAGCAAAAAGCGATTCCATGGATTTGATCACAGCCGCAAGAGAAAGCGAAATGCCTCCCATGATCATCCCGAAAAGACTTGATAACAATAGAAGACAAATTACCCCGGGTACTCCTGTTACAAAATGTACACCAAGGCAAAGAGCAATAATTACGATGATCAATGCCTGCAACATGGCTTGCAAACCCAGCGCCAGTAATTTCCCCAATGGTATAGCCGCCCTGTGTATAGGTGACGACAGCATTTTGTTTAGGAAGCCAAGCCTCCTGTCCCAAACAATAGATGTTCCTCCCATTACTCCACCAAACAAGGTTGTCATTATCATGATGCCGGGTGTCATAAAATCAATGTAGTTGCCTGTTCCCAGCATTTTTGCTGCCATAGGGTTGTTGGTGAGTCCCGACATCATATTACCCATCAGTACCAGCCACACAACAGGCTGTATAAATGCCATCATGATCCTTGCCCTCTGCTGTGTAAACCTTTTCATTTCGCGCCAGAAGACCCAATATATATCAGATAGTAAAATAGAAAT
>JBEKEO010000004.1:0-49756 GCA_050013795.1 Bacteroidales bacterium | reverse complement strand
CTTTAGCGGCATACATGGCATAAGGAACGGTAAGCAATTCGGCATTGCCCATATTTGTATAAGTTGTTCCTCCGTTGGGATCCATTTCCGTTCTCAGCCAATAGTTGCCCGCACTCCAATCTATGGTGCTGAAAGTTCCTGTTATTACAGAACCCGTTCCTAAACTAAGTGTAAACAAACCGAACTGATTGGTGCTTACAACCTGTCTTTCGCTATAGATAAGTGTTCCCGAGCCGGAACCCTGCAATATTGATAATCGTAACCCTACAATCTGGCCTGCCAGAATGTTTCCCGAGCCGTCGCGGGCTACTGCCTGGTAGTTGAATGCCTGAGGAATCTGTGCATAAGCGGTGAACAGTGAACAGTAAACAGTGATCAGTAATAGTACTGATAGTTTAGTGATTCTTGTTTTCATGGTAATAATTGTTTAATGGTTATATTGTTTAATTGCCAGACTGTTTTCAGCAACTGCCTCTTACTTTAAAAGACCCAAGTATTAATTTCCAAATTCCAAGCACCAAAATATTTCCTTTGAATTTGGGACTTGGAGCTTGGGTTTTGGTTATTCTTTCACAAACTTCCTCACTTCTACTCCTTTTTCTGTTTTCACTTCCACAATATACACACCGCCTGGAAAGGCTGAAACATCTATATTGATTTTATTGCCGGTAGTTGTAAAGGTTTTTATCAGCTGCCCTTGTATGTTTGTTATTTCTATTGTTGCTTGTTGCGGGGCTTCAACAGTTATTTTATCAGTTACAGGATTAGGATAAACCTCAACACCCGCCAATACCATGCTTTGCGGTGCAATACCTACGGTTTGTATATAAGGGGAAATAAAATTTCCAAATGCACTAGGACCAGCACCAACTGCAATTGTATCTGTAACAGTGTTTGTTGCTACGTTTATTACACTTACGGTATTATCGCTCGAATTCGCAACATATACTTTGCTCATATCAGGGCTGACAGATATACCTGCAGGTTTAACACCAACTTTAATTGTAGCCGAAACAGTATTGGTAGCGCTGTTTATTACCATTACTGTGCTATCGCCATAATTTGAAACATATACCTTGCTTCCGTCGTAGCTCACAGATAGACCATAAGGCATACTACCAACTGTAATTGTAGCCGAAACGGTATCTGTAGCTCTGTCTATAACACTTACTGTACCATCACCCCAATTCCCAACATATATTTTACTTCCATCGGGGCTGGCAGACACCCCCCTGGGTTCACTACCAACCGTGATTGTATCTATAACAATATTGGTGTAAGCTATTACGCTTACGGTATTATCGCTCCAATTCGCAACATATGCCTTACTTCCATAGGGGCTGACGGATACACCAATAGGATTATTACCAACTGCAATTGTATCCGAAACAATATTTGTAGCGGTGTTTATTACATTCACTGTATTATTACCCTGATTGACAACATATACTTTACTTCCATCAGGACTCACATATAAACTCCTGGGTTCGTTGCCAACTGTAATTGTAGCAGTAACAGTATTGGTCGCTGTGTTTATTACACTTACTGTATTGTCAACAAAATTCGCAACATATACCTTGCTTCCGTCGGGACTGGCAGATACACCTCCAGGAACATTACCAACAGCAATTGTATCTATGACATTATTAGTAGCAACATTAATAACGGTTACAGTATTATCGTCATTATTCGTTATATAGGCGGTTTGGGCATTTATCTTCAAGCCAATAATGGCAAGCCCTACGATAAAAAATAATTTTGTCTTCATGGTTTTAATTTTTGGTTAATACTTATTAAAGCTTATCGATACTAATTTATAATCAATGGCAAATATAATCAATATTATTATACTTGCAAGCTTATTCCGCTCACGCCTGCCTGTATGGCCTGCGGGTTACTATTTCGTTTACACAAGTCCCATTTATTTTTTCTTTTCTTTAAACATATAAAACCATTTTGCTGTAATAAAAATATTTCCTGTTATATACAATAAACAGCAAAATTTTTCGTTGAAGACTTAAAAACCTATAAAGATTCATAGCCATGAAATATCTTGATGACTATATTGCCCGTCTTCAGAAGATGAGTAATATGATAGAAAAACGCTGCACCGGCTCTCCCTGCGAATTTGCCTCGAAATTGGGTATGTCGAGAAGGGTGTTGTTCGTTGAAATTGACAACCTCAGGGAAATGGTTGGCAAATACGGGGTACATATTGTTTTCGACAGGGCGATACGTTCGTATATTTACGACCAGCCCGGCAGTTTTAAACTGGCAGATTCCTTCTGGGAAAAAGAGTAGTATGCAGTAATTATACTGAAAGAAATCAGCCCGCCTCGCCTTCTGGCAGGGTTTTAGGTTAAAAGGTTGAGCAACTGGTTTGGTCAAAAGGTTTTAGTTATTAGGTTAGAACAATAGACCTATGACTTACAACCTAACAAGCTGCACAACCCATCAACTATAGACTATACTATTTTTTTCCAGCCTCGCCGCTAAGCGGACAATACTGTTTTTCATTTGAATATTCCCCAATAATCCACCCTTTGCATTTCTCAATACCCAAATTCAGCACTCCAGTGCTGGAATCCAGCACTCTGAAACGCTAACTTTGTACCAGCGTTTGTTTCCTAAAACAACTGCAAACTTAGCGTTCTTTATTTCTTGATTGTTGATCTGTTTTACATAGTGGGCATTGAGTTACTCAAAGCCGGCTTTGAGTGTTCCAAAGCCGGCGCTGAGTGATTCAAAGTCGGCTCTGAGTGATACAAAGCCAGCTTTGAGTGATGCAAAGCCAGCTCTGAGTGATGCAAAGCCAGCTCTGAGCGATGCAAAGCCAGCTCTGAGTGATACAAAGCCAGCTCTGAGTGATACAAAGCCAGCTCTGAGTGATGCAAAGCCGGCTCTGAGTGATGTAAAGCTTGCCCTTTATTACCGAATAGTGTGTTTTGTTTATGAATAATTAATTAATGTATTGTTTAACCTAAAATTTGAAAAATTATGAGTACTAAAGCAAGAATACCAAGAGAAATCGCGCCTTTCGTCCCTTTCATGGACGAAACCGACGATTACCAGAAAGCAATTGACCCTGTTACCACGCATTTCCGCTACCTTAACTGGGGCTGGACAGCCGCCGAAAGTGCGCAGTACACAACTTACCGTCAGCAGGCAGATGCATTGTACGACAAATGGAGCGATAAAAAACTTCGTAATACTGATATTACGGAGCAATTGCACCAGACAATTGATAATACGGTAAAATTCGACCAGGTTCATCACCTGTTAGACCGTATTTCCTGTAGCCCTATGCCACCGGCTATAAACACTGATTTTGTGGTGTTTAAAATAAAGAAAGGGACGCCCCTGGCCGATGTTTCCCTTACACGCGCTGCATTTCCGGCTATCAAGCCTCCTCATGTAGAAGTGAAGAAGGTGATACCGGGAGCTATTCAGCTTCATGTTACCAATCCCGACAAGCCAAAGAGCGTGGCAAGGCCCAAAGGGATAAAGGAAATAGAAGTATGGATGGCTAAAGTGCCGCTCAGGAGCCTGGCTCCGGCTGATACGGTTTATATATATGTGGGCGAGGTAAAGCGCGGAAAATATGTGGGCAATTTTACCGATGCCGATATAGGCATGGTGGCTTATTTTAAGGTCCGCTATAAGAATACCCACGGCGAACACAGCCCTTTCAGCCCGGCGATAAGTTCCACTATTATCTGATAAAGCCTTTAATTAAGGCCCAAATTCAAACATGGAATTTTGGGGCTTTGGACTTGAAACTCCAACTTTCTTAATTTACCTAATTCCTGCAAAGCAGAAAAGGCGGGTTGGCATGGCAAATCATCGAGGCCGGTGATGGCGTGAATGATAGAATGCTTAGAGTTCTTACAAAGTTCCACCCTTTTGGAATGTCTTTGTTTAGAACTCTTGCATTATAGCAGAGCGGGTGGAAGTTCTGATTTGCCTTGATTCTTTTGGTTCTTTTCTTATCAAGAAGAAAAGAACATTAATTGAATTAAATTCTTTTCCACTTTTCTTTTGCTCGTCCAAAAGAAAAGTTCCAAAAGAAAAAGACGCAACCCGCGAAGGCATTTTCCTCCCGCACAAGCTTACACGGATGTGCAAACCAGCCGCAACGCTTTTTATTACGCTCGCTTTGCTTTACCTGATGCCTACCCTGCTGTAATAAAAAGAATGTTGCTTTACGCACATGCCTTTGGTTTGCCACATCCTCACATGCTGACGCGGGTCGGGAAAAGAGAATTGTTATCGCACAAATAGCTGCATGGTTAAATTCTCCATTGCCTGCTATATTAACTTCTGCAGCATGCTGTCTATTCCCTCAACTCTAAACTCCAAACTAATAAAGCCTTTAATTAAGGCCCAAATTCCAACAAAAATCTTGGATCTTGTGGCTTGAGGCTTTGGTCTTGGGGCTTCCGCCTAATAAAGTCTTTCCCCTATGGAAGCTTTCAGCTTATATACGTTCAGGATATAATCTATCTTCGATTTAAGCAGCAGCAGCTTGCTTTCGGAAACGGAGGTAGCGGCATCAAGCATATCGAGGTTGGTAATGCTTCCTGCCTTGAAGCTTGTCTGGGCAAGGGCAAAAGCTTCCTGCGCCTGGCTTAACTGCAACTGGTTATGTTCAATCTTTTTCAATGCCGAAAAAATATTCTCCTGGTTTTCGGTTACTTCGCTCGAAATGCTGCGCTTGGCAATATCTGTTTCCAGCGAGGTCGTCTGCATAGCCGATTTTGCCTGCAGCAGACAGTATTTGGTTCTTGTCCCGTCGAAAAGCGGATATTTAAAGCCCACACCTGCTACATAGTTGGCAGTCATGGCGTTAAGATTTGGGAAAAAGCCGTTCTTTTCACCTCCGGTAGCATACAATTGTAAAACGGGATTATTCTGGACTTTAATAAGCTTGTATTTCAAACCGGCTATGGTTGTTTTCTCATCCAGTATTTTGGTCTCGTCGCGATGGGCATAAGCAAAGGGGATAAGCGAATCGGAAGGATGATCGGGCAGTTTAATTTGTATATCCTTTTTAACAGCAAAACGGGTGGCCGGCGGCTGTCCCATAAGCGAATTAAGCTCAGTAAGGTGGTCGTCCAGCGCTGCAAGCAGGTCAATACCCTGGCTTTGTACGTTAGAGATTTTAACATTGGTGCTTAAAATTTCATACTGTGTTGCCGAGCCACTTTCTTTCTTTTTCGTAATAAAATCAAGATGGTCATTAAGTGTCCTGAGTTGCTCTTTGTTTATTACAATAGCTTCCTGAAGGTACACGGCCGTATAATACAAATACGTAACTGTTGATGCGAGTTTCTGCTTAACCTGTTCAACAGAAAGGGTGCTGAGGTTTTTAACTTCATTGGCAATAGCCACGCTCCTGGCTGTTTTGCCGAAATCATAAATATTCTCTTCAGCGCTGACAGAAACCGAATAGTTGTTCACAGGATACAGAGAAAAGGAACCCAGATGCGGAATAGTAAGTTCGCTGGCAGGACCAAGCCTTGTGTAAGAAGCCTCTGCTTCTGCATTGGGGTAATACCCCGATTTTGCAAGGCCAACACCTGCATCAGCTGAGGTAATAGCCTCAATCATTTCTTTTACAGAAGGATGAGTTTGCACTACCGTGCTTATTATCTTGGCAAGCGTCAGCGAATCGCCTGAAACCGCATTGCTGTTCTTGTTAGTGCTTGTTTGCCCGTAAACAGAAAGATTACACGCAATACTAATTGCAATAATACTCCTGTACAAAAAATCAAATCTTAGTGTATTCATCTTTCACTCTCTTTTAATTGAAGTTTCTTTTTTTTCTTTCCTGCCAGGAAAAATACCGGAATAACTGCTGCCAGTGTAATAAAACCGGCAATCAGGAAATCATCGTCAATGCCCTGTATATATGCCTGCCTGTTCAGGTTGGAAACAACTACCATTTGTCCTTGTTTGGCAGCATTGGAATACGAACTTCCTAAACGGTGTTCCATCTGGTAAGTAAGGCGACTGGTGGTATTCATAAAAATCTGTGATTTGGGCTGTATCGCCTGCTCATACATTTGCGAATGATAATTTACCCTTGCGGTTAAAACCGTGGCAAGTATGGCGATGCCCAAACTCCCGCCCAACTGCCTTACGGTATTGGTAATCCCTGATGCCTGCGCCATTTTTTCGCGCGGTACCTGCGAAAGCGACAACGTGTTTAGCGACGTAAACAGCATTCCCATTCCAAATCCTCTGGTGTATAATGAAAGCATAATAAAATGGTGTTCCGTCAGGAACGACAGGGATGAGTTCAGGAAAAAACTAAAAGCAAGAATAATAATGCCGGTTACAAGCAGTATTTTAGGATTCATTTTGTCCGATATCCTTCCCGCTATGGGCGACATGATTCCCTGTATGATGCCAATGGGTAGAAAAACAGCTCCTGCCTGTATGGCGGTATAGTCAAGCGAATTCTGAAGATAGATTGGCAAAAGGAAGGTGCTGCCGAACATTCCCATACCGAAAATCAGTACAACTATAGCGCCTATGCCAAAATTACGGTTATTAAGCAGCCGCAGGTCTATCAGGGGCTCTTTAACGGTAAATTCAGCCGTAATAAATACGGCAAGAGCAATAAAGGCAATGGCAAAACAAATCAAAATATACGGCGCCGACCAGCCGGCGGAATTTGTTGCGGTATTCCCTTCCGATAATGCATATAAGGTTAAAGGTAAAAAAATAACAATGGAAATAAATCCAACGAAATCGAATTTCCTTGTCCTGAGATTTTTGTACTCCTGTTGTATTATAATGGTGGCAAGCAAACCGATAATACCTACCGGAATATTGACATCGAATATAAGCTGCCAGTTGAAATTGTCAACAAGGTATCCGCCGATAAGCGGTCCGAACGAAACGGAAGCAGCGGAAGCAATACCCCAGAACCCCAAAGCCACACCTCTTTGCTGCGGAGGGAATTCGCGCGTAATGATAGCCATGCCAAGAGGCTGTATGGTTCCTGCGCCAAGCCCCTGTATAACCCTCGACAGTATAAGCATGTTCTCATCGCCTGAAGCTCCGCACAAAAACGATCCTAAAGTAAAAAGTAACAAGCCGAGGAAATACATCCGTTTATAACCGAACTTATCAGCCAGCCAGCCGGAAGTAGGCAGCATCACTGCCATTGCAAGCATGTATGCTGTTATTATCCATTCTGCTTTATCAATGCCGATTCCGAAAGAAGCCATGATCTTAGGCAGTCCGACATTTACAATGGTGGCGTCAAGCACAGCCATGAAGGTCCCAATCATGATATTCGCCAGCAGCCACCATTTATAATTGTCGCTTTGCGGATGCCATGCAGAATCCCTGCTCCTGACTAATTTCCTGATACGATGGGAAGGCGAAACTCTTCTTCTTCGCATTTTATTTTATGATCTTTACAACAACCGACATACCTGCCAAAAACCTGAATGAAGAAACATTCTTCCCTTCTTCTGTTCCGTCAATAGAGATCTTAACGGGAACACGCTGGGTGACTTTTGTAAAATTACCCGATGCATTATTTGGGGGTATCAGGGAGAACTGCGATGCCGTATTGGATGCAATGTCGAATATTTTACCGGTGAATGTAACATCTGAAAAAGCATCAATAGTGAACTTTGCATTTTGCCCCAGATGAATATGGGCAATTTTAGTTTCTTCAAGATAAATGATCACCCAGAATTTTTGGTTATTTGTTATGGTAAATACCGATTGTCCCGGTGCTGTAACATCGCCCGGCAGCAGCCATCTTTTGGCAACGATACCGCTCATGGGAGCATATAATTTTGTATTCTTGAGCTGCGTTTCAAGTACTGAAACCTGTGCTTCAGCGCTTTTAATGGCAGAGGCAGAACTTTCTATTTTAGCTTTTGAAACATTTAGAGCTGTATTGGCAGCATCAAACTGTGCCTGTGCTGCTTCAAGGGCTTTCTTTAAATGATCATATACTTCTTTGGTAATAACATTGCCGTCATACTGCACCTTAGCCCTGTCAAAATCTTCCTGCGCTTTATCAAGGCCTACTTTCAGCACTTTTATGTTTTCCTCATCATATTTATATGATGCTTCCGACTGGGTTTTTGTGGTAACTGCCTGTTCTTTCAATGCGATTGCCTGGTTTTTCTGCGCCAGCAGATCGGTACTGTCAAGAACGGCAATAAGCATGCCTTGTTTCACCGAATCGCCTTCAACGACATACTCGTTTACAATCCGCCCGAGTATCTTTGAGCTAAGTGAAACATTATCCGAATCAACATAAGCGTCATCGGTAGAAATATATTTTATATAATTCCTGTACCACAGCCATCCAAGTATGACAATTATTATAACTACTAAAACCAGAGGAATATACCTTAAGTATTTTTTCTTTTTCTTGATTATAGGTTCTGATTGATTTTCCATATTCTAATTCCTTTCTAAAGTTTATTCTTAAATTCTATTGATTTTTAACTGCTGATAATTTGTATAATATTTCTTTTATGGTTTGAAATGAAGCAAAAAGCCTGTTAAGCTCTTCCTGTGAAAGAGTGAGCAACTTCTTCTTTACCTGATCGCAAAAGCTTTTTTTGCTTTTCTCAATTAAGGACATTCCTTTTTTTGTTACCCTGATCTTTATTATTCTCCTGTCCTGTTTGTCTGGCAATCTTTCTGTAAACCCATTTTCAATAAGCTTATCGATTAATGTGGTAACATTTGGCTTTGAAATAAAAAGCCTTTCCCCTATTTCGGTCATGGATAATTCTCCTTCTCTCGCAAGAAGGTGCAATACATAATAAGCGCCCGGTGTTATATTCGAACTAAGGTATCCTGGTCGCCCGAAAGATTTATAGAAGAATGGTTTTATTGAAACTATATCATCGGCAAACTCCGATAATTTTGTATGTTCCATAATGTTTATTTTTTAAAAGGTTACAAAAGTATAACTATTATGTTTCATAACAATAATCGAAAAGGGTTTTTAACAAAAATTTATGAAATGGCTCTCCCGAATTGTGTAGCTTATAGCCCTTATTTTTATACTTTTTGCATTTTTAACATTCCTATTTACAGAGAATTATGCTATTAAATGTTTTCAACAGGCAACTTTAATTGAAATTTCACGTCTAATTTTTTGATTCAATAAAGTTGTATAATACAATTATTTATTAATTTTACATTTGAAATAAATTAAATATCCGAACTATAGTATATCCAATCAATTAAAAATAAAGCATATGCGTTTAAAGATCAGGGTATTAATTACCCTTTTTGTTTCTCTATTATTTTCAACCAGCTATGGGCAGCTGACACTTACAACCTGTACGACAGCGGCTAACGTAAATAACCTGATAACAAACATATTGGTTCAGGGGGGGGTGTCTATAAGCAATATTACTTATACAGGAAGTATTGCAAGTGCCGCCAACTCTCAATTTGGTTCTTTTACCAATGCAAGCACTACTTATCTTGGACTTACATCGGGAGTAGTTTTGTCAACAGGTTACGTTCCCCACATTGCGCAACACGGAGATTCAACAGGCATTATGAGCGATGCTATTAGTACTACCGCGCATGATTCAGATCTGGCATTAGCCGCTGGCGGTATAGCATTAACCGAAACCTATGATGCATGTATTTTACAATTTGATTTTGTTCCCATGGGAGATACGGTATCTTTCACTTATGTTTTCGGCTCAGAAGAAGAACCCTGCTGGGTATGTTCGCAATATGATGATGTTTTTGGTTTCTTTTTAAGCGGACCCGGTATTACCGGTCCTTATTCACGCGGAGGTGTTAATATTGCTCTCATCCCCGGTACTACTTATCCGGTATCTGTAAATACTGTTAACGACGGATCTGTTGGTACAAGAGTATCTACTAGTCATTGCCCTCCTTATGGGTTAGGTTATTCTGCATATTATATTAACAATCTTCCTGATCCAAATATTGTATGTGGAGGTCTTACAACCGTTTTAACAGCTAAGCATAGCGTAATTCCATGCAAGACATATCATATAAAACTTGCCATTTGTGATACACATAACGGATTGTATGATTCGGATGTATTTCTGGGAGCAAACAGCTTTGCCACATCAAATACCGCAAGTGTTCAATCGGCTTATTCAAATTCTGCATTTGGCAATAATGCTATTAAGGGTTGCTCTAATGGTCTTTTTGTTTTTACACTTCCTTCTGCTCTTGCTACTAACGATACTGTTAACTATATTATAAGCGGCACAGCAGTGAACGGCGTTGATTATAATACCATTCCCAACAGCGCGATTATTCCGGCAGGACAAGATACTGCCAAGGTAATTATTCAACCTACCACTAATGGTTCTAGCGGCACTGTTATAATTGGCGTTATCTATACCTGTGATACCATATATGATACCATTAAAATTATTCCATATGTCCCTATGGATTTAGTAACTTCAGGAGCCGCAACAATTTGCTCGGGAACTTCTGATGTAATAAGCGTTACTAACAGTAATGGAATTAGTCCCTATACCTATAACTGGAGCAATAGTTTGGGAACCGGCACTTCTTATAATGTTACACCTACTACTACTACTACCTATGTCGTTACTGCTACCGATAAATGCAACCAGACAGCTACTGATAATGTCACTGTTACTGTTTCCCCTCCGCTTACAGTTCTTGTTACACCTTCAAGCGCCAGTGTATGTCCGGGAGACAGCACTCAACTGGAAGCATCCGGTGCAACAACATATTCATGGAGCCCGGGAACGGGGCTTTCTTCTGTTACAGACTCGATAGTAACAGTAACACCGCCAACTACCGAAACTTATACTGTTACAGGTTATAATTCTGCGGGTTGTTCGGGTTCAGCTACTGTTACTGTTAGTATTGCAAGCAGTGCAATTATTACTGTTACTCCACCAAATCCCGTATTATGCCCAAATACAAGCGTAGTGCTTACTGCTCATGGTGCTGGCAATTACACATGGGCGCCAGGCACAGGTTTATCAACAACAACAGGCGCTTCCGTAACGGCAAACCCCACTGTTACAACCACATATACGGTTAATGGTTCTGTCGGTACGTGTACGGGGGTTGGTTCTGTGGTTGTAACCGTTGTTCCAAATCCGGTTATTACTGTTACCCCAAATTCTCCTTCAATTTGCCCCGGCGCCAGTGTTTCGCTACAGGCTTCGGGAGCATCAACATATTCATGGAGCCCCGGAACAGGACTTTCTGCTACCACAGGTGCTAATGTTGTAGCCAATCCTATTACCAGCCAAACATATACTGTTTCGGGAACTGATGCAAACGGTTGTACAAGCGACACATCAGTTACGGTAAATGTTGCCCCATTTACAGTTACTGTTACTAAAACTGATGAAAATTGCGGACAATCTAATGGAACCGCTACTGCAATTCCATCCCAACCCTGCACTTCGGGATGGATATATTTATGGAATACCACGCCGCCGCAAACAACAGTAACGGCAACTCATCTGTCTTCTGTATTTGTTTACACTGTTACCATTTCTTGCGGAGCATGCACAGCTTCAGCATCAGTAACCATTAATAATCTGGCAGGTCCTTCCGTTGCTATTGACAGTTCAACGAACACTATCTGCGGTTATGCCGATGGAGATGCCACTGCTTTGGCAAACGGCATCAGCCCTCCATTTAGTTATGACTGGTCAAATGGTCAGACCGGAACTATCCTGTCAAATGCGATAGCAGGAACATATGATGTCACAGTGACAGATGCTGTTGGGTGTACTGCCACGAGTTCAATAACTATTACAAACACTCCAGCTCCAACGGCAACAACCTCTTCAATAAATGATATTTGTAATAAAGGTGATGGAAGTGCTACAGTTAATGCTTCAGGCGGACTTGGCAATTACACATATTTTTGGAGTAACGGGATAACCACACAAATTGACACTGGTCTTGCCCAGGGGAGTTATACAGTAACAGTAAGCGATGGCGAATGCACCACTTCCGTTTCTGTTAACGTTGGGGAAACACCCGGTCCTGCTGCCGGATTCTCTGAAAATCCAAAAATTCTTACCTTATTGGATGGTCCTGTTACTTTCATTGATAACTCCACAGGAAATGTAGTTAATTGGTTATGGAGTTTCGGCGATGGAGGTTCTGGTAGCGGCAGCACAATACAGCATCAGTATAACAACCTTGGAATTTATGTTGTAATACTTATTGTTACTGACAACAACGGCTGCAAAGATACAGTAACCGATACAATAAAAGTAAAAGACTATTTTACTTTTTATATACCGAATACTTTTACCCCAAATGGAGATAGCCTGAATGACTATTGGACTCCACAAGGAATGAATATAGATCCCAATAATTACAATGAGTATATATTTGACCGTTGGGGAAATTTGATTTTTAAAACTAATAAATGGGATATCATTAATCATAGAGCAGAAGGATGGAATGGAACGGTTTATAACAAAGGCAACACTGCTAAAAATGTTGTTACAGATGTGTATGTATATAAAATTATACTAAGAGAGTTTAACGATGGCCCGGAACATGAATATATTGGCAGGATTACTTTAATTCCTTAAAATATTACCGCTTGTAAGTTCGTTCTTTGAAAATATCAGTGTATTACAAGCATCTTTATTAAGAATGTAAGTTTTTCTTGTGAGAAAGTGAGTTTTCTTTGTGAGAAAGTGAGTTTCTCTTGTCAGAAAGTGAGTTTCTCTTGTGAGAAAGTGAGTTTCTCTTGTCAGAAAGTGAGTTTCTCTGCAGAGACAATGAGTTTCTCTGCGAGATAAGTGTGTTTCTCTGCAAGATAAGTGTGTTTCTCTGCTAAGAAAGTGAGTTTCCTTGGTGATACTACTAATGAAATTTAAAGTAATTACATGGTATAGGCAACCTTTGTTGAAAACTCACGTCTAATTGTTAATTAAATGAAGATAATATATTAAAATATTTGTTTTTCTCATTGAAAATTAATTACTTTGTTAGTGTTTTATTTTTTTATTATGAAAAACCCATTTACTCAGCCAATATAAAAAAGGTTTATTATGAAAAAGATAGCCATTCTATTATGCTGTATCGCATTATTATTTATCGGTAAAATCCATGGACAAACCGCTTGTGCAAATTCGGATTTTTCGATGGGGAACTTTACCGACTGGACAGGCTCCGTCGGTGAACATACTTCTGCAGGTAATGATTATACTGTACAGATAAGCAGTATAGTTGCCGGAACAGTAAATACCGGACCCTATATAGCGGGACAACAAACCATACAGAATGCCCCGAGAACGGACCCCAATACCAATAATATGTTAAGTGTTTTGCCTCCCGGGTATACTACTTCCTGCATGTTAGGAAACGCACAGTGTCAATCCTGCGATGGCTCAACTTACCCCCAGGCGGCACAATTAAACTATCTTATTGCTCCTGTAACTGCTGCAAATTGCATTTTTACTTATCAATATGCTGTTGTCCTTCAAAATCCGGTAGGTCATACGACAGCTGAAATGCCAAAATTTACGATTAATGTACTAGATGCTACTGGTACTCAGATTGGCGGGGCTTGTGGAACATATACCGTAATAGCACATAGCGGTCTTCCCGGGTATACAGAATGCCTACCTGACCCTTCGGCATGTTCATCAGATTCTGTTCTCTGGAAACAATGGACTACAGTTACAATGGACTTATCGCCGTGGATAACTCAAAATGTCACAGTTCAGTTTACAGCATTTGATTGTACACCGGGAGGGCATTTTGGTTATGCCTACATTCGTTGTCAATGCGGCGCCTTACAATGTACGCAGCAATGTACAGGAACATCTGTTATTCTTTCAGCCCCTCCGGGTTTTGCTTCGTATCAATGGCAGCAAACGGGTGGTCCTGCTACGCAAAGCTGGACTATTACCCCTATTCCTCCGGCTGGAACTGTATATTCATGCTTATTAACATCAATAGGTGGTTGCCAGTTTACTGTTTATGACACATTGCATGTAAGCCCTGTGGTTGTCACCCCATCTTCAGCTACAATTTGTGAGGGGCAAACAGCTACCATAACCGCAACCGGTGGTGGTACATATATTTGGAGCAATGGCTTGGGAACCAATGCTACTGCTAACCCGGCGCCTACTACAACAACCACCTATACGGTTACCGTAACCGAAGCCGGAGGCTGTTCCGGCAGCGCTAATGCTACAGTTACCGTAAATACAGCCGTTGCAGACGCCGGACCGCCTTCAACAATTTGCCCGGGATCAAGCGCCACCCTTGATGCCTCAGGAAGTACGGGTAGCGGGCCATTATCATATCATTGGACCACTGGCGGAACAACTGCCCAGATTGTCGTTAGCCCAACGGTGACCACACCCTATACTGTAACTGTTACTTCAAATGGCTGTACTTCATCTGCTACGGTTACAGTTACGGTATCAAATACTTTAGTGGTATCAGCAATGCCGGATACAACAATTTGCCCCAGCCAAACTGTACAACTTACAGCAACCGGCGCGACAACATATGTATGGAGTCCTGCCGGCACACTTTCTTCTTCTACGGGAACTACAGTTATTGCATCGCCTACCGCCCCTACGACCGTATATACTGTAACTGGCAGTTCCGGCACCTGTACAGCATCCGGACAGGTTACTATAAATGTGGTAAATACACTTAATCTTGCAATATCTAACGACACAACGGTTTGTCCAAGTTCAACAGTTCAGCTTATAGCATCAGGTGCAGTTAGTTATTTATGGAACACATTAGCAACCACAGGAAATATTACTGTTAATCCTGCTACTACCACTACTTATACTGTTACAGGGACTTCGGCGGGATGTACGGCTTCTAAAACAGTCACTGTGACTGTATCAAATAATCTACCCGTTACAGTGGCCAATGAGGCAATTTGTCCCGGCGGAACCACCACGTTAACAGCGGTAAGCGGCGCTACAAGTTATACATGGAGTCCTGCTGCTACACTTTCTTCTTCAACAGGATCACCTGTTACCGCAACTCCAACTGTTACTACTACATATACTGTTACCGGGACTAACGGCGGTTGTTCAGGAACAACCAGTGCAACAGTTACGATAAATCCGAACCCTACAATTGCACTTCTTCCGGCTAACCCAGCAATTTGTCCGGGAGCAAGCACAACATTACAGGCGTCCGGCGCGTCAACATATGTATGGAGCCCAACTGGTACGCTTTCTTCTTCTACCGGAATAACCGTAACAGCCAACCCCATTACAACCACGCCTTATACGATTACAGGTACTGATGCCAATGGTTGTACCGGGACTAATACAATAACAGTTAATGTAACACCTCTTACCGCGAGTGCAACTGAAACAGATGAAAATTGCAATCAAGGTAATGGTACTGCCACTGCTGCTGCCGGAGGTTATCTTTGCACTTCAACTCTTACATATATATGGAACAATGGAGAAAACACACAAACAGCTACTAATTTGATTGCAGGCGCATATATTGTAACGGTTTCCTGCGGTGCATGTACAGCCACAGCTACAACTAATGTTAACAATCTGCCAGGACCTACAGTTACAGCTACCAGCACTACCAGTACCTGCGGTTATGCTAACGGAGGAGCAATAGCCAACTCTACAGGCACTAACCCACCATATTCTTATTTATGGTCGAACGGACAATCAGGGGCTAATTTGACCAATGTTGTTGCAAACACGTATCATGTTACGGCTACTGATGCAATCGGATGTACTGCCACTACTTCTGTAACAGTTGGCAATATTCCGGGACCCACTGCCAATATATCAGGAATACATTCGGCTAACTGCGGAATGTCGAATGGTTCTGCAACTTTGAATATATCTGGCGGGACACCAGCATATACTCCTATTATTTGGAGCAACGGGGAAACTTCTCAAAACATTCTAAATGTGCCAACAGGCACATATTGTGTAACTGTTACCGATGCCAATGGTTGTACAACTTCTGTATGTGTTACTATCCCTCAATTGCCGGGACCTGTGGCTACACATAGCTATACTGATGAGATTTGCCAGATGAAAAATGGAACTGCTACCGCTGTTCCCAGCGGAGGAGTCCCTCCATACATATATTCATGGAGCAATGGAGAAAACACACAAACAGCTACCGGATTGAGTAATGAAACTTATACTTATACAGTAACTGATCAAGGAGGGTGTTCAACGTCGGGAGCAGTTTATGTAGGAGAAATACCCGGTCCTACTGCTTATAACATGTATAACCCTAAAATTCTTACTTTCCTGGAAGGTCCTGTTTACTTTTGGGATGAATCATACGGTGGTACACAACCATACACTTATCAATGGGATTTTGGTGATGCTTCATCTGGTACCGGCACTTATAACGTTCATCCTTACCCGAATTTAGGGACATATGTTATTACAGAAATTGTTACGGATAGTAATGGCTGCAAGGATACCATAGTCGACACAGTAAAAGTGGTGGATATTTTTACTTTTTACATCCCAAATGCTTTTACACCTAATAACGATGGTGTGAATGACACATGGTGTCCAAAAGGCACAAATGTTGACACCAATAATTATGTTGAATATATTTACGACCGTTGGGGAAATTTAATCTTCCAGACCAATGAATGGGATATAATTAATAAAGACCCAGATACAGGACACGCAAAACCATGGAATGGAACAGTTAACAACAAAGGCACCATTAATGATGTTGTTATGGATGTTTATGTGTACAAAATTGAACTGCGAGAATTTAACAACGGGCCTAAACATTCATATGTGGGCAGGATAACGCTGGTTCCGTGATGAAAACCAATTTCATGCACTAAGTGTATTTTAATTGACCAACAGGGGGTTTTTCTTCGGTTGTTTGAGTTTGCGATTTTCTGCTAAATCAAACAGCCGAAGTTTATATATCCGGAAAAACTTTTTTATTATTATTTTATCTTTGATATTCCAGCCACCGTTCCAATCCATTTATTGTCTTTTGCATCTATCATAATTGTATTTATGCAATTATTGGCTAATCCGTTTGCGGTAAAATAAGTCGTCCATATGGTTCCATCAAATTTTGCCAATCCATTGGTGGTTCCAACCCATATATTACCTGCTTTATCAATCGACATAGTTTGAATATGATTATCGGGTAATCCGTTTTTGGTAGTATAATTAGTCCAGTTTTTGCCATCAAATTTTGATATTCCCTCGAAAAATGTTCCAAACCATTTATTTCCTTTATTATCAATAACTATGGAGGTAACCCTGTTATTAATTAATCCGTTTGCGGTAGTATAAGTTGTCCAGTGGGTACTGTCGAGCATGGATACTCCTGAAAGAGTTCCAAACCATTTATTCCCTTTTTTATCAACAGTAACAGCAATTACTTCGTTACCGACAAGTCCGTTTGCGGTAGAATAAGTTATCCATTTTATGCCATCAAACATGGATACTCCTTTACCCCATGTTCCAAACCATTTATTCCCTTTTTTATCAATAGCAAGAGCCCTGATATAACTATATGCCAATCCATCAGCAATAGAATACGTTGTCCATTTTATGCCATCAAACTTTGAAACACCACCTTTCATTGTCCCGACCCATGTATTTCCCTGTGTATCGTTTGCGATTGCCCAGACCTGGTTATCAGCTAAACCGTTTGCTATTTTATAATTTGTCCATTTAGCACCATCAAACATTGATACCCCATTGTCTGTTCCGATCCATTTATTCCCTTTATTATCAATGGCAATGGCTTTGACATTATTATAAACCAAACTATCCACAGGTTTATTTTTTGTCCAATGAACATCATCATACATTATTGCGCCACTGTTTGTTCCAAACCATTTATTCCCTTTATTATCAATGCCAATATCAAGAATTTTATCATTAATAAAAGTGGTCTCGGTTTTGAAAGTAGTCCAGTTTTTACCATCAAATTTTGAAATTTCACCTGTGAATGAGCCAAACCATTTATTTCCCAATTTATCTATGGCGATTGCTGTAATTTTATCATTTGCTAAGCCATCTGCTGTCGTATAAGTCGTCCAGTTTGTACCATCAAATTTTGAAACACCGCTGAATGTACCAACCCATATATTATTTTCTTTATCAATCACAATGTCATTAACCATGTTTCCAGCCAAACCGTTTGTTTTATTATAAGTTGTCCATTTTTTCCCGTCAAATTTCGAGACTCCGTTTAAAGTGCCAACCCATTTAACACCATTGGCATCAATTGTAACAGATTTAATATCGTTTTCAACCAACCCGCTATCTTCCGTATAGGTAATCCAATTCGCCCCATCAAACTTTGCCAGTCCTCTTTCCTGCATGGTTCCGAACCATGCATTGCCTTGCCCGTCAAAGGCGATGCTGACAATGCCAAAATTTGCAACGTCATTTTTATTGGTAAGAGTTGTCCATCTGATCCCATCGAATTTTGATATTCCGCCATTTGTCCCAAACCACAAAACCCCTTTTTTATCAATATTAATCGCCGTCACCCGGTTTTGTACTAAACCATCGGCGGTAGTGTATTTAGTCCATCGTGCGCCATCAAATTTTAACACTCCCCCGTTTGTCCCGAACCATTTATTTCCGGCAGAATCTATGGCAACAGCAAAAAAATTATCTGTGTTGGTATAATTTGTGAAATGCTGGGTATATGCTATATTTATTGTAAATATCATTACTATTGAAATAGTTAGTGTTCTCATAAATACTGAATTTAAGTATAGTGAATTGGCAAATGCAAATATAAAAATTTTAGTGCCTGTAATAATTCATAAATTTTTTATAATTCAGGCTGAAAATCCTTATCAATGAAGAGGAAAAGTTGGGTTTGTGCCAAACGGAGTTCAGTTTATCGGGAACTCCGAATGTGTCAACAGCTGTTCTTCTATTCCGCTATTTTATCCCGGCTCACTACTGCTTAACAAACCTGATGCTTTTGTTAATTGAGTTATCGGCAGAGCTGATCTGGGCAAAGTAGATGCCTTTTGAAAAATCAGAAATATTAACCGGAAAGGTTTGTTCGCTGGAGTTAATCGCAACATTTTCCTTAAACACAATTTGCCCGACAACATTCATTATTTTTAAAGAAAGTTCTGTGTTCTTTACATTTCCAAAATCTATATAGCACATGTTCGTTGCAGGATTTGGGCTGATAAATATATGCGTATCATTCTGGGTTATGTTTTGTGTATTTGTAATAACGCCCGCATAAGAAAACTTCATGGCATCCCAGGCAAGCTCCTGTCCTTGAGTTCCTGTTGCATCGCCTAAATAAACATAGCCGGTACTCCCCGCCAGAAAAGGATATGTTCCCAGCGAAACATATTGCCCCAGATGAGTTGACTGGTTAACGACCACGGTAGTATTGCCACCATCATAATATATTTTATAATGAGCTGCTGTTGCTGTTGGGCCCGAAGAAGGGATATATGCTGAAACCTGGTAATTGGCGGTTGTAGGCAGAGTTGGGGTCCATTTTACATAACAGGTATCGGTAGTTTTATCCGTAATTGTCCACCAATAATGGTTAAAATTGCCTATGCCTCCTGTTTCGCTGTCGCGATAATACCTCATAAGTGAACCTCCTTGAGTATTATTAATATAAAATCCGTGGTTATAATTCACATCATCAATTATGGTATCGCTATAAGTAAGTTGTGTAGCTTCTGCTGTTACCGTCCAATCTACAGTATTTAAATTATCATAACCATTGCTGTATCCCGGCCAGTCGTAATAAGAACTTCGTCCTGCATAATTTGGCCAAGTTCCTATATTTTTATTGCCATAAGGATCATTGAATATTACTGTATGTTGTGCATTTACATAGCCAATAGCTAATGTAAGATGGCCTGCAGATGAATAAACTTCGCTACATATCGGGTAAGGATAGCCATTATTTATTTCTGCTTTAACACCTGAAAATGTCATAGTATCATTATGTACAGATGTTATATTATGATTGCCAATATAGGTTGCCATCATGCTATGGGGGGAATTGCTGCCATTCCACATATAACCGTAACCGCCCCAGGCATCATTTACTCCGCCTTCATCAAGAGCGGCAAGATCATAATACGTTCCATTATACCTATACATATCGGCAACATATGAACCATAATGACTGGTATGCGAGTAAGGCGAACTACAGGTAATATCCCAATAAGGCAGCCTGTTGTAATATGCCAAAGCCATATTTGATGTTGTTGGAGCGCATGAGCCTGCCCCATCATGCCAGTCGGGCGTATCATAAACCTGATGAATATAAGGGCAGGTGTCGGGAAGCATGGTAATGGTATTGATGTTTTTTATGCTTGTAAGA
This sequence comes from Bacteroidales bacterium, assembly GCA_050013795.1. Classification (GTDB taxonomy): domain Bacteria; phylum Bacteroidota; class Bacteroidia; order Bacteroidales; family CG2-30-32-10; genus CAWHOW01. The sequence goes on along the minus strand of JBEKEO010000004.1, from coordinate 29,416 downwards.
TTGCGGGATTTCCTATTTTCAAATAATAATTGAGATGTGAATTTAACCAAAACACTTTTGTTCTTTAACAGTAAATTCTGCAAATCGAATGTTGCAGAAATGATCTCCTGTTTGTCGTAGGTACTATATAGAATAGTGTTATTTGGACCGAACGAAGGAGACATTTCGTTCACATCAGCAGTATTGGTAATATTCTGAATCATGCTGCCGTCAAACGATGCGATATAAATGTCAGAACCTTTGAATACGAGGTTTTCAACATTATTGCGGTTAAAAATGATGAATTTGGAATCGTCCGACCATGAAACATTTTCTCCCGGACCTATTGAATAAGTCTTGCCTGCAGATTTGTCCCAAACCATGATATTTCCTGATAATGTTGAATAAGAAACTTTATTCCCGTCGGGCGACCATTGCGGATAAGCATACCCGCCATTATTGTCGGTTATTTGATCAAACACGCCTGCAGTAAGGTCAATGACAAACAACTGGTCGTTATCGTTGTTAAAAATGGCGTAATTTCCATCGGGCGAAATAGGTGTAATATTCGAATAAACTCCAAGTTCAAAGGTCTGAGTGTTATTGCCGGTAATAACATTCAGTTCGTTACCGATGGTGTAAGCTACCTGTCCGTTATTGCTGAAACTAATCTGCCCGCAAAGTTTAACAGGGTCTGACATCTTGGTAATATTGCCTTTAGCAAGGTCGTATATAGCGGGCACTTGCATGCCATCACTACTGATTAGCTTGAATCCTATTTTTGATTTATCGGGTGAAAGAGTAAAATATCTTCCGCATCCGGGCGAACTGATCAATGTCTTCAATCCACTGTTTTGAACAAGGTAAATCTTCGAAGCATAGTTATCGGTTGCAATAACTCCTGCTGTTGTATTTACAGGGTGAATAAAATAACCATCTGATTCCGCTTTGTATGCATCGGTTGTATTCTGCGAAAAAGCAGTTTGCAATGAAAAAAATAAACAAATAATACCTGTAAAAGTTGTAAGTTTGAATTTTGTTTTCATAGTAATACCGTTTAATTTAATGAAGTACAAAAATAACTTTAATTAATGGATATGTCAAGTGAAAAATATTGAATTATGAAAAAAGAAGAAACTATAGGTTGGCGCAAACTCATTGCTGATTTTCCGCGCAAAAGCAAGGAGGGGGAGTTTTCATTACCCGCTTATTCTGAATTCATGCCTCCTCCTCGTTTGGGCTGCTCCCGTTACGGTAATCCCGATAATACTATTTTTTCAGAAGAAGACGATTATGGCTGGAAAATATCGGAAATGGAAGAAATGTATGAACTGTTGCCGGGAATTGAAAACATTGGCAGACAAGTAATGGAGCATATTGTGAACCTGGGCAAAGGCTTGCCTGAATTCCACATTGCAGGGCATAAACGCCAGAACCTTTTGAATAACCCTTACTGGCCTCCCGAGTTGGCTGAAAAGGCAGGACAACTGGAACATGAACAATATGTTGCTTTTCTTCCCATGATGCTTTCGAGAACTCAGGATGATAAAGGACGCGTACGATGGACGTTCTTCGGCAACAGTGTTAAGAATCCCGAATATGCTTTCTGGAAAAGCTTTTATTCCGATCCTGCACAAGAATTGCCGGAAGAGGATTTCCTGTCACTCATGCTGCGCATCCTTACGGAAGCTTATGGCGAAAAAGTAGGGAGCAAGACAAACCTTTATAGTAAAGGTTTTCGCATCCTTAAGTCTGAATGCAAGAATATATTGCCGGGCTGGGGAAAATCATATCTTGTAAATGATGATGACACATTTGAAAATGTAAAGTATTTGTTATCATTCCGCCCTTTCGCATCATTGCCCGAAATTGTTAGACAAAAGTATCTTGCAGGCAATCTCGCATTATTGCCTTTCCCGGGAAGCCTTGTATTCTGGGGCATGCCGGGTTACCTGAAATTGCATAAAGAACTGCCTTCATCCCTTCAGATACCTTTATCGCGACTGATAACAAGGCTCAGCGGACTTAATAGCATACGCGTACCGCAAACGGGATGGATATATGAACCCGTTGCAAATGTGGATCCGGCGGATATAGAAAAATCTCTCCTTGTTGATACCTATAACCGTACGCACAGGTGGCAAAAGATACATAAGCACGAAGATGAATTGGCGGGGTTGCCTCATTTGGAGAAGATAGTAAAAACATTGTTCAGCACTAAGCTGGATACTATGGGCTTATACGACAAGCCTATGGCAAGAAACTGTCATATCTGGAAGCAGGATTTCAGTTTATTGTTAGACGGTCCTAATGCCAGTCCGGAAGAAATTAAAAAGGCAGGGCTGGAAATAATGCAGGGAGGCCTGTTCGGCTACAGGTTCTTCTTCCCCCCCATGAAAGCAGGCGATTATGATGTTTACTGGCACAGGCCGGTGGTTGCTTATGTTTCAAACATGACCAATAACATTGAAATTTTACCCGATGCATTGACTGGTTATATATCGGCTTACAGAAGAGACAGCTCCGATGTGCTTGAAACAATTGAGCTTTGGCCGAGGATACTGAAGAGGGAAACCTATCTTTCTGCATTAAAAGATTTCACCAATGTTCGCGATAGCTATGCACACCAGACAAGCCTTAATATCATCAACCTGATGGAGCAAAAAGCAATATTCGGCGAAAAGCTTATTCCCCGCGATTTTGCAAGGAATATCCTTCGTCTGGCCAAGCACGAAACACTAGAGCAATGGTTGTCCTGCCTGTCAGAACGCGCATGCGAAGCAAAGAAAGGACAAGCCATGCAAAAGCATCTGGAAAGCCTTCTTGAAAAAGAAGCCTTAACAGAGTTACCTGAAAGCCTCACATACCAGTACACTGCTACCCGTTCTTTTGAAGAAGCATGGTGGAATGATATTTTCACCCTCTCTCATGGGAAATTCATCAACAAGGACAATGCCGACTGCGTGCAGGATGAGGTTACACGCGAAAAGTCGAAACATAATAAAAGGGACCTCATGCAGCTTGGTGATTACCTCATCAAGCGCCACCTCAAAGTCATTGAAGATGCGGGGATGAAAGATATTGCCTTATGCGGGGAGCTGCCTTTTAAATGGAGCACCGATTTTAATTTCGAAGCGTATGGTGGCTGGAAAAACAACCAGGACGGCAGTGAATACGAACGTGATATACTGGTGATAATACCCGGAAAAAAACGCAGCGAAGCGGTAGTGATGGCCGATCATTACGATACAGCTTACATGGAAGATGTTTTTGATAAAAGCATAGGAGGAACGGGAGCCCGGCTGTCAGCTGCAGGAGCTGATGATAACCACTCGGCAACATCCATGCTGTTGCAGGCTGCGCCCATCTTTCTGCAACTGGCTAAAGAAGGAAAACTTGAACGCGATGTGTGGCTGCTTCACCTTACCGGCGAAGAATTCCCTTCCGACTGCATGGGCGCACGTTATTTCTGCGAAGCCGTTATTAATAAAACCTTACAACTGAAAACAAAGAATGATCAACTCATTGATCTGTCAAAGACCAAAATCAAAGGAGTATTTGTTTCGGATATGATAGGTCATAACCGCGATAACGACCAGGATATTTTCCAGGCTTCTCCGGGCAAAAGCCTTCATTCCTTGAGGCTGTCATACCAGGCACATTTGGCAAACCAGGTATGGAACAAAGGAACGCAGCTATGGAATTCAAATGCCGAAAGGCAAAACTGCAAGAGGGGTATCCGCAGCGCCGATGGTGTGACGATTCCCGCAATAGCCAAACATCTTCCTCTCACAGGCGAAGTGCGCACGCATTTTAATCCCCGCTCTTCGCTGTACAATACCGACGGACAAATATTTTCGGATGTAGGGATACCTGTTGTGCTCTTTATGGAAAACTACGACATACACCGCTATGGCTACCACGATACCAAGGACACCATGGAAAACATCGATCTGGATTATGGCGCAGCGCTGGTTGCTATTGTTATTGAAACTGTGGCGAGGGTGGCGGCTGAAAAGTAAGCGGCCCGCCTGACAGCAAGGCAGGTTGGACTATTACGGTTCGCCGCGGTGGGCTCTGTGGTTAAAAGATGTATATTATTCTCTAAGTTATTCATGCAGGGAATCTATTCATAATATCTTTATTTCAACAATTATATGTATTTTTGTAGAGCAAAGTTCAAGAATCCTTTAAACTTTGTACAATTAACTTAAAAATATTATTATGGGAGACCTACTCAGACCTTGGCATGTAATATTAATCGCACTTGTAATTTTGTTATTGTTCGGTGGCAAAAAGATACCGGAATTAATGAGAGGCTTAGGCAAGGGCGTAAAAGAATTTAAAGACGCACAAAAAGGTGATGAGAAACCGGCAGATACCGAGAAAAAGCCGGGCGAAAATAATGAAGAGGCAAAGAAATAATTTGCGCTGTTTCTGACTGCTAACCGCCTACTTAGCAAAGTATTTATTTGCAAAGGCAAAATTTGGTGAGGTTATTAACAACAGCCTGTTGTTGAAAAAGTGTTATCGGTCTTTTTAATTTCTATGAAATTGTTGTATTTTGCAAAGTTGAATATATTATAAAGCAGCATTTTCAACCTAATTACTAAAAAATAAAATGGTAACAAATCTCTGGAAGATGAAACATCTGAACGTTTTACTATTATTTATCTTTTCCCTGTTCGCTATTTCTTCTGAAGCCAAGTCCGCGCCTTCAGTAAAAGATACTTCTACGACTTCTAAAAAACATTCGGTTTTATTAAAAGATAACCCTATTGTGGCTGCTTTAGATAGTTTGGCTTTACTTAAATGCTTCCAGAAATCTCATACTACCATTGATATTATGTCGTTGAATAAATATCATTACGCACCCAACTTTGTTCCTGTTTTCAGTGATTCTATATATAAGCTCCGAATTGCAAGGCTAAATGCAAAGTCTCCTTTTGGCTTGGTATATAACGAGGATGTTAAAAGCTTCATCGACCTTTATGCGGTGAAAAAAAGGCAAACAACTTGTCGTTTGCTTGGTCTGGCTGAATATTATTTCCCGATTTTCGAAGAATACCTTAACAAATATGATATTCCTCTTGAACTTAAATATGTTGCAATAATTGAATCGGCATTGATCCCAGTTAACAAATCATGGGCGGGAGCTGGTGGTTTGTGGCAGTTCGTTTATGGCACAGGAAAAATGTACGGGCTTGAAATTACTTCCTATGTTGACGATAGGTTCGACCCGGTTAAATCAACTATTGCCGCATGTGAATATTTCAAAGATTTATACAGCTTGTATAAAGACTGGTCATTGGTCCTTGCTGCCTATAATTCCGGTGCCGGAAATGTAAATAAGGCGATCAGGAGATCAAACGGTGAAACAAATTTCTGGAAAATAAAACAATATCTGCCACGAGAAACACAAGGATATGTACCGGCATTTATCGCGGTTGTTTATGTCATGAATTATGCATCGGAACACAATCTTTATCCTGTCGCCCCCGATTTTCTGAGTTTTGAAACAGATACTGTAACAGTGAAACAAAAACTCACATTCGACCAGATTTCAGAAGCTTTAAACATACCTCTTGACGAAATTACATTTCTAAATCCCGCCTTCAAGGAAAAGATTATTCCTTCTTTTGGCGATGAAAGATACACCTTGCGGCTTCCAAAGAAAAATATTGGCGATTTTATGACCAATGAAACGTCTATATACAATTACAAAACCAAGGCTATGCTTGAAGAAGAAAAGATTCTGGCGGAAAAACAGAAAGAAGCCAGAATTAAAGATTCTTTGGCTACGGTGCAGAAAAACCTGTATAAAAAGAACAACTATAATGCAAATAATACCCAATCCGGTGACACCTATACTGTGATGGCAGGCGATGGCCTTGGACTGATCGCATCAAAATACAATTGCACGGTTGCCCAGATCATGGACTGGAATAAAATGAAGAACATGAGTATTTACCCGGGGCAAAAGCTTTATGTACAGGATCCGGCTAAAATAGCGGCCAAACCTGATTCAAGTCTTGCTAAAAAAGAAGAGAAGAAAGAAGAAAAAACAGAAAAGAAAGAGGAAATTAAAGTAAAGAGGGAAGAAATTAAAGAATTAAAACAAGAGATAAAATCCGAAAGCAATACAAGTAAAACCATTCAGGCTTCAAATATCACAGTTTCTGGTTCGCAAAACATAAAATATGTTTACCACACTGTTCAGCCCGGAGATACCCTTTGGGGAATAGCAATCCAATATAAAGGCAGCACGGTCGAAGAAATACAAAGACTAAACAACCTTACAAATAACAGTTTACTTTATATTGGACAGAAATTAAAAGTAGCAGTAGCCCTTTAATACAACACCGGAAATTCAACAAAGAAAGTAGTTCCTGAGCTCTGCTCTGATTCAAACCATATTTTACCCTGGTAACTTTCCACAATATTCTTTACCATCGCAAGACCTAGTCCCATTCCACCAGTTTTGGTTGTAAAATTTGGTGAAAATATCTTATCCTTTTGCTCGTCAGTAATTCCTATACCATTATCGCTTATCCTAACCAGGAATGACGTTTCGGTGCTCGACAAGCGAATGTCTATTTTTCCTTTCTCAACGTCATTAATAGCCTGTGCAGCATTTTTGATAAGGTTATTAAAGATTCGAAGCACTTGAGTTTTATCCGCATTAATAATTAAAGGCTCATTACAGGTATTCTGAATATTGATCTGAAGTTTATTATCCTGAAAAAGTTCAACAGCATTTTCAAGTATTTCTGCAATGTCAACATTCTCGTTCTTAGCCTTTGGCATCTTGGCAAAATCAGAAAATTCAGCAGCTATCTTATTCAGTGATTCAATTTGTTCAATCATTGTTCGGGTAAACCTGCTCAGTCTTTCGTTCCAGTCGGGTGCTTTGTCTTCCCACGACCGTTGCAAATGCTGAATGCTTAGTTTCATAGGCGTAAGAGGATTCTTTATTTCATGTGCCACTTGCTTGGCCATTTCTCGCCAAGCGCTTTCGCGTTCGGATCGAGCAAGCAATTCAGCACTTTCAGCAAGTTCGTCAATCATCCTGTTGTATTCGTTTATAAGCCCTCCTATTTCGTCATTGCGCGTCCATTCAATTTTTTCATTCTTACGCCCCAACTTTATCTGGCTTAGTTTATCTTTAATGAATTTCATCGGGCGTGTAATGTAATTGGAAACAAGCAGCGCTATAATAATAGCTATCGCCGTTAGAATTACATTGATATTTATAAATGTTATAAGAAAAGTGGAAATTTCCTTTTTCAACTCGCTTTGCTTCGCGAAATAAGGAAGGTTAATATATCCTGCCAGTTGATTATTATTGTTTCTGAACGGTACATAGGCAGAAAGATATTTCATATTGCCTATATTTTCATCGTGTATGTATAAAGTATGCTTGCTTAACGAAAGCTCGCTGAAGGCTTTGGCATCCATTTTCCTTGAAATCATCCCCTCGTCAAAAACCTGCGGTCTGGATGAAGCGACTAATATTCCGCCAGGTGTATAAATATTGATGTCAGTAGAAAAAATATAAGAGTCTTTATTAAGTATATCCGAAACATAGTCTTTCATTTCGGGAGTAATGCCGGGGGCGTCGCCAAGATTGTTTTCCACCTCTACCTGCACGGAATGAACCTTTTCGCTAATATCATCATTATTCTTTTTATCATAAAGGCCAACAATATAATACAAGGTTGAAATACCGATAGTAATAAACGAAAAGACCAGTATAGAAACAACCGAAACCTGCACTCTTGCTTTAAAGTTTAGATTTATTTCTTTCATCCTTAAGGGGAAATTAAGGATAAACAGTATTGTAAGAGCGCACAGGAAATAAAAAACAAAAATATATGAGAACGGAGCTATAATGTCAAGCAGGTCTTCGCTTTTCTTACTAAGGATTAAACATGACTTCGCGTCTATCCTATAGAACAAATGATCATAATTATCTTTTTCGAAGAATGAAAATTCGCCGTCAGTATGGTTATAGATGTTTGAATTTATGCTATAATAATACTTCCCTGATTGCAGAATAAGCAGATTATTGGAATATTTCGCATAAGAATAATTATACAGGTCCTTGTTTATTTTTATATCCTTGTTTATTAATAACTCTGGATAACCGGGCTCTTTTGGTGCAAACTTCGACCCAAACTCAAGGTACATATTAGCATACGGAATACTATCCCCTTCATTCTTATAAAACGGTAATCTTGCAATATAACTGTTTTTCTCCGAGCCATTGTTTAGTATAAATAGATCTGGGTTCATGGTAGCGGTTCCCAAGTTATGCACCATGGCAAGAAAAAACGAATCGCAGTTAGATTTAGTGTTATCAGATTTATTAATCAGTATTTGCTTGGGACTGCAAACGGTTATCTGGAAATTGTATCGTGAAAAATACCCGTTTAAATAATCAGGTTTAATTTGTTTTGTGATGATCGATTCGTCGGCATCTTCAGCGCTTACTTCTCTCCTGATAAGAGTATCCGATATTATTTTCTTTTCAACGCCTTCAAACAAATATTCCGCTATTGGGTCCTGTTCAACTGCAAGTTGTGAAGCTAGCAATTTTCTTTTCTCGCGTTCTTTATATGTATTATTTTCATAAAAACAATAGGTCGAAAATAAAGCAAACAGGATAATATAAAGAATAATTGGCTGTATGGTAAATTTCCCGTTGTCTTTTTTAAGATAAAACCCAATTGCAACCAGTAATAATATAAATATGGCAAAATAGAACCAACTTAATTGATTGGAAAAGAGGTTAACCAACCCTAAAATAACAATACTAATGACCAATGAAATGTAATATTCCCTCAACTTTTTACTATTCAGATTAAATGCTGTTTCGGCTAAAATATAAGCCATTAAGAAAAATGATAATAATGCAAATGCAACAGTCAAGAAGCCAATTACGCTGTAAAAATCAAGTCCGAAGATATTGTTTAAGTCGAATGATAAGCTTGAATTTACAATTAGGCCCCGTATCAAATAATAGGTGAAAAGATATACTACACCTATAGTGAAGAATAGAATCACAGCAATTGCTATTCTGAAGGGAACTGCAATATTTCTTTTTATTCTTCTTTCTTTGTGTAAACTTCTGAAAAGCAAAATACCGACAATAAAGATAGTGATCAGATTTAAAAGCATATCTCCCAGTGAAGGCAGGAATTCAGAATATGCATAATATTTCGGCCCGAAAATATCAAGCGAATATATTGCTGCCGGAATATTGAAACTAAAAAGAAAAGATCTCAACCCAAGTATTAATAAACAAATCAGTGAAATAAAGATTACCCTATTAAAATTAAACTTGGTGTAAATGCTTTCTAATAACAGTATCAGGAATGAAATAAAAAATATATATGTCAGAATAAAACTGATAAATAACAAGTGATTTGCGCTATCAGGCAATGTAGTATTTTTCTTGAACAACAATGAACCTAACAGATACCCTTCAGAAGAGAATATATTATGCTCCCCTTCTACCAATTGAATTTCACAATTGTCGGGCAAAGAAAAATCCTTTTGAAATTCAGTTTTCAGATAATCGTTCTGGTAATTATATTCTCTTTTAATAAGAATGGCACCTCGAACAAGATAATCATCATACTTGCGTTCGCGCACCTCGTACCAACCATTACTTAAGTGAAATATTTCCGAAATAAATAAAGAATCTAAGACAATATCTTCTACGGGTATTGTATTTGTTGACCAAAATAAAGTAGAGTCGTGCTGCGAAACTACAACAGCAATTTCGCTTTCTTTATATGCTTTTTGATAACTACCAAAGTCTGATATTAATACCCTTTTCGAAGTAGTGTTTTTAAGATTAATAATAATTTTGTCAAGTAGTGAATTTAATAGCTTTTCTTTTCCGTGAAGTGTTTCGCAAAATTGCTTTGTGTTATTTGCATAATTCAGTTCCTTTTTAGATCTTAAATTTAAGGAAAAAGTAATTCCGGCAAAAAGAATCAACAAAACAAAGCACAAAAAAATATTTCGTTTACCGGATTTCATTTTATTTTATAAAACTTACTTAAGAAGCTATAATAATTATTTTTAAATTTAATTCTATATTAAAAGTAATAAAAACAAATAATGAAATAAAAGGCAGCCCCTATTATTAAGAAACATTATGAATAACATACAGGAGGCTGGAATATGATATTTTATCTTTTCTTGCATAACGATTTGATTTCCAGCCAATATATGACGCTTTTAGTATATTTGATCTGCCTGTCTTATATTTTTCACTCAACATGCTTACATAGTATGAATCAAATTTCATTGGTACTATCTCAGTAATGTTAAATTTAAATTTTTCAAGCAATCTTTTCATTGAATCAGGTGTAAAGTGATAAAGATGTCTGGGAACATCATAGGCCGCCCAAAATTCTTTGTAATATTTTGCGTCATACGAAATACTATTGGGAACAGCAATAAAAACCGTACCATCTTTTTTCAAAATTCTTTTCAACTCCCCTACCCTTTCATTAAGATCTGAAACATGTTCTAAAACATGCCACATTGAAATTACATCTTTTGAATTATCTCGTATATTTTCAATTTCTGATTCGTCTTTTACATCCAACTTATATTCAGAAACTGCAAAATTTCTTGCATTCTGATTTGGTTCTATACCTAAAGTTTGCCAACCTTTATTTTTTAAAAGGCTAAGCAATTCACCGCTACCGCATCCGATATCAAGTATGTTTTTCCCTTTTGCATATTTACCTACAAGCTGTAATTTTGTTGAGTGAGTATATTTTCTAATCTTTGTATAAACGAAATTCACTAAGCCTTTCTTCGTACCTGAATGAGAAATATATTCCTGGGATTCATAATACTTATATAACTCTGCTTTGCTTGGTCTTGGATTTACAAATATAAATCCACAGGATTTACATTTAACAATATTAAATGTTTCTTTCGTAAGAAAATAATCAGTGCAGTTCAAATAAGAAGTGAAATCCGGCTTTCCACAAATCAAACAATTCTTAATTTCTTCCATAATTTTAAAATTTGTTCCACGTGAAACAGTTTACCGACCAAGATAAATCATTAACACAGAAATATCGGATGGTGAAACACCGCTGATTCGCGATGCCTGCCCAAGGGTTCTTGGTTTAATTTTGGTTAATTTTTCTCTGGCTTCGCTTGATAATGATTGCAATTTCATAAAATCAAAATCTTCTGAAATATTAATATTCTCCAATCTGTTTTGCTTATCTGCTATCTCTTTTTCTTTTTCAATATAATTTTCATATTTAAAGGATATTTCTGCTTCTTCCAATATCTCATCATATTTTGTGCCAAGACTTAAGCTATTAATATAATTTTCAAATACCGGCAAATGTTTTACCATTTCAGATATGAATATCTGTGGCCTTAATAACAAGTTTCCTATCTTCGTCTTTTGAATTAAAACAGGGGTATCTACTGAAATTAATAAATCATTGACTTCATCTGCATTTACATTTTCCGTTTTTAAATAATGAATAATCTTCTCAATAGCATCTCCTTTTATTTTAATAGCATTTGAACGTTTGTTATTTGCCAATCCCAGTTCATATCCCTTTGACGTAAGCCTTAAATCAGCATTATCTTGTCTTAATAATATCCTGAATTCAGCTCGCGAAGTAAACATTCTGTAAGGTTCTGACGTTCCCTTTGTAACAAGATCATCAATTAGTACTCCTATATAAGCTTCGGATCTTTTAAGAATTAATGGAGTTAATTCGCTTATTTTTCTATGTGCATTTATTCCTGCCATTAGGCCTTGACAAGCCGCTTCCTCGTATCCCGTAGTTCCATTAATTTGTCCAGCGAAATACAAATTATCAACTATTTTAGTTTCAAGTGAAAGTTTTAATTGAGTTGGCGGAAAGTAATCATATTCTATTGCATATCCTGGTCTGAAAATTTTTACATCTTCGAATCCTGGCACTTTTTTTAAAGCTTCATATTGTATTTCTTCTGGTAAAGAAGATGAAAAACCATTAACATAATATTCAGCCGTATCCCAGCCTTCAGGTTCAATAAATAATTGATGTCTGTCTTTTTCTGAGAATCGTTCAATCTTATCCTCTATTGAAGGACAATATCTTGGCCCCACACCCTTAATACGGCCAACAAATAATGGTGATCTGTCAAAACCCCTTCGTAAAATATCATGTACTTTCAGGTTTGTATACGTCAAGTAACAACTCCTTTGCTTCATTAATGAAGAGGTGTCAGAAAATGAAAACTTACCAGGAATATCATCACCGGGTTGCTCTACCATTCTTTCAAAATTCAAAGAACGACCATCAACCCTAACTGGTGTTCCTGTTTTCATTCTACCTGCTTCGAACCCAATTTCCTTTAAAGACTCGGTTAAACCCCAAGCAGATGCTTCACTATATCTCCCACCTTTAAAACTCTTCTCTCCAATATGTATAATTCCATTTAAAAATGTTCCATTAGTAAGAACTACAGATTTGGACTTGATTTCTATTCCTAACGCTGTCTTTACACCTTTAACCGTTTTATCTTTTACCAGAACACCAACTACTGTATCTTGCCAAAAATCCAGATTAGGAATACTTTCAAGTTCTTTTCTCCACTCCAATGAGAAAAGCGTTCTGTCGCTTTGAGCTCTCGGGCTCCACATGGCGGGACCTTTTGATTTATTCAGCATCCTGAATTGTATCATGGTCTTGTCGGTAATAATTCCGGACATTCCTCCAAGTGCATCAATTTCCCTAACTATTTGTCCCTTTGCAATTCCGCCCATAGCTGGATTGCATGACATCTGAGCCATGTTTGCCATGTTCATTGTAATCAGCAAAACTGAAGAGCCAAGCTTTGCTGCTGCTGCTGCTGCTTCACATCCCGCATGGCCTGCGCCCACTACTATAACATCATATTCTTTAAACATAATATCATGTTTCACGTGAAACAACCTTGCCCAGCATCGAAAGGCAAACATCCTCTTTGGCTCTCATGGCAAGTCTTTCAGGGGTTTTTTTGTCTTTATATCCTAATAAATGAATAATTCCATGTATCATCACCCTGTGCAATTCATTTGAAAATGAATTACTATAAACTTTTGCATTTTCCTTCACTCGTTCTATACTGATAAAAATATCACCGGAAATAATATTACCATCATTGTAATCAAATGTAATAATATCCGTAAGGGTTTTATGCTTTAAATAGGTTTGGTTAAGTTTTAGTAAGTATTCGTCATTGCAAAAAATAAAAGAAACTGATTGCAATTTTCTCTTTTCAAGTAGAATTATATTCTTTATCCAGTCGGATAGTATTTTCTTGTTTTTAAGGCGGAAAGAAATATTTTCAGCATAATAACTAATCGTTGCAGTATGCATCGAATACGTATATTAATTTATTGGCGCTATAAAGACGACTTTCTGTCGTTATTATGAGAGGTTGAAGTTTCTTTGGTACCGGAATAACTCTTCAGTTGATTGATCCTGTCAACAGCTATTTCATTATTTATGCTTGAAGTTTTAAATAGGATTTCAACACCTTTTCCCTTAGGCAAAAAATTAACTTCATCAGCCAAAGATTTTATAAGAAAAATACCTCGGCCTTTTATTTCTTCAGGATCTACATTTAAGTCCGTTGGGTCTGGGATTTGATTAATATCGAAACCTTCGCCTTCATCCTTTATAGTAAAGGAGAGTCCTTCAGGTTTTGAAACAAAAACAATTTCAACATTTTTTGCTGAATTCTTTTTGTTTCCATGAACCATTGCATTTTCTACTGCCTCGGTTAAGGCAACCAGTATATTTCCAAAATATGTATTGTTGATATTATATTCGTCGCAAATATCTTCTACAAATTTTTCTACCTGATGAATGTTTTCAGGTTTAGAGGGAAATATTAATTGTAGTTTATCTGATATCATAATTATATGCTCCTAGTCCTCAAAATTATAAAAATATTCATTAACTTTACTCTTGTAAAAAGATTTTAATGAAGGAGGAACCGTTTTTAACAATTCAACTTCCTTTAATTTTATACTATTATACTCTAAAATCTTTGAAGGGTTACTAATATTTTCATTTTTCGCTTCATGCGATTCTCTTTTTTCATCCAATTCCCTTTCTTTTTGAGCCTTTTCCGACTCTAGCAAGCGTGTTAAAATTTCTTTCTGCCGTTTTATTGTCTCATTATTTATAATCTTATTCACCAGATCTGTCTCGGTCTGTTCCATTTTGTTCTGGATCCCGTTTAAACCTCCCGTATTAGTTTGTCCCTCCTTTTTAAGCTCTTCCTCCAGTTCCTGTAATTGCTTCCTTATAGCAGCCTGCTCTGCTGCCAATTTAGCCAATTCCTCGCTCATAGCAGCCTGCCCTTCTTTCCCATTTGGATTCTTACCGTTTTTTAAACTCTCCATATCCTTGTTTAATTGCTCTTGCATTTGCTGCATGGATTTAAATGAAGGTTTACCGCTACCGGGTTTGCTGCATTTCCCCTCCGGTTTACTACATTTACCGGCACCTGGCTTGCCCTGTTGTTGTTGCTCTTTCATTGCATTTAGCGTTTCTGAAAGCATAAGAGCAAGGTTGTTTATAGATGTCATAGCTGATTGCTGCTTTGACTTGCCTGCACTAATATTTCTTGCGGAGAGGGCTTCGAGAGCTTTATCAACATCATTATTTATGGAACTTATTTCTTTATTCACAAAGGACTCTATTTGCATTTGTCGCTTGCTCAATGCGAATAATGAATCTTCTATCATTTGCAGATCTTTTTGCAGGTTCTTCTGATCCTGCATTACATTTATATATTTCGGGTCCGTTGTTTTCGTATCTGCGAGCTCATCCATCAAATTCTCCTGATCAAAAGAAGCTTTGATTAAGTTTTCAAGAATCTGCCTGAGACTGTTTATATCTTCACTCTGGCTTTCCTGGTTCTCTTCCTGCTGCATATCCGATAATTTCTTCTCAAGTTCCTGCATATCCTGTGCTGCCTTTTGCTGCGATTGTGAAGCCCTGCCATTCTTTTTATTATTCAGGTTTTCCTGGCTGTTTTTCATATCCTGTTTAATATTGTTCTGCTCCTTACTCGTGCTGTCAAATTTATTCGGCTCCTGCAGTTCCTGGTTCTTCTTTTCGGCATCTTTCAGGTCTTTTTGAAAATTCTCAAAGTCTTTGTTCAGCTCTTGTTGCTTATTCTTTAAATCCTCATTGTTGTTTTTGGCATCCTTTTTCTCTGTTTCTTTTGAAAGAGCATCCTGCTTCTTTGCCAGCGTATCAAGTTTATTGATGGATTCAGTAAGTTTCTTTTCAAACTCAAGCTGTTTAAAAAGCTCAAGATTACGGTCAAGCTGTTTTTCAAGGTCTTTGTTTGAAAGCTTCATTTTATCAAGCATATCAGCTACTTTATTCTTGTCTACTTTATCCAGCATATCCTGCAGTTTCTTGAACATCTCCTTCATCTCATCCGTCATCAGGTCGTTAAAAAGCTTGTTCAGTTCTTCCTGTTTCTTCAGCAATTCTTCATCGGGCTTGTTAAACTGATTTTCTCTTTGCGTTTTTTCACTGTTTTCCTTCTGAACCTGGTCAATCTTATCTTGCAGTTTCAACTGTTTATCAAGCATATCCTGCAAATCTTTCTTATCCTGCCAGGTAAGCGTGTTCTTATCAATAAGTTTCTTATTAAAATCTTCAATTTGTTTCTGCAATTGCTTGGCCTCAATAATAGATTGATTCAAATCATTCTTTATCTGGTCATTCGATTTATCCGTTTTTTTATCAAGCTCTTCCTGCGTTGGAAGCTTATAAACCACCTTTTGCGAACGGGTAGCCTTACTTCCATTAACACCATCATTATCCCATACTTCAAAATAATATTCATACTCATCGCCGGGGTTTTTGGCAATAGCGCTGAAATCGAAGTAATAATAGAACTCCTGCTGTGTGGTATTCTTATTTATTGTTACAGTCTTGATCTCAGGCTTTTTGGCAAGCAGCGAATCCGCGCCATTCAGTTTCCTGTAGTTAAATGTAAGTGCCGTGAAACCATAATCATCCTTTATCATTCCCTTAAAATACCTGTGGTTTTCAAAAACACTGTCTTTAAATTCAACCACTTTGATGGTAGGGTAAGCATCGGGGATCACGCTAATGGTATATGTTAGCGAATCTTTATTCACAAGATGTTCATTGCTTGGAACGATAGTATAATTCTGACTGTTCTTAAACATTGAAGCATACGAAAAACTGTTCTCATTCTTGTTTTCCGACTTCACCGATTTGTCTTTGAACCTCAATCCTATATTACGCACATCTCTTGTAAGGAAATGCCATTTAATTATAGTACCTTCTGGAACAACCAGGTCGCCTGTGTTCTGCAGCGATTCGTCTTTTTTATTGATATAAGCAGGGTAGGAGAGGTCCACATCAAAATTAAGGATGATTGGTTTTGGCAGCACATTTATTTCATATTCTTTCGAGGAAAACCCATCAGCGGTAAGCTGGAATTTTACATCTTTCTGAAGGTTCTTAAAATTATAATGGAAATTAACTGTGTTGTCTTTCAGCAACTGGTACTGGTTTCCATCCACATCCACAAACACATTATCAGGAATTTCATTGCCCGTCAACTTTACTTTCAACAGGAAGTCCTCCTGCTGAACAGCCTCCATTTTATTATTCAGCAGCTGGAACTGAAAAGGTGCTTCTTTCTCATAAAATGTCCCGTGATGAATAAGTCTTTTCGTTGAATCAGTTATAATGCTTGGTGCCGCGAAAAGTACAAATACTATGAAGAGCAGCGGAATTGCAGCGTACTTAATATACTTCCTGTTCTGCTTCAGGTCAATGGCAACACTGAAAGGAACAGGTTTCAACTGAAATATCTTCTGGTCGATACTTGCCCTTATAAGCGCAGTATTCGAGGTATTGTCATCTTCCAGCTTCTTTAATTGCAGGGTATTAATAAGCTTGTCCTTTACATCGGAAAAATGCCTGCCAATTATATCGGCAGCCTGCTCATGCGAGATTATTTTCCCGATTTTATTAAGCTTAAGAAGGGGAATAACAAAATAATAAACAATGATAACAAGGTTTACAAGCAGGTAGGAGTAGAACATAATCGAGCGGGCGGAAATGCCGAAATGCCCCACATACTCAAGCAAAGCAACAGTAATAAAAAACAACAGCAAAGCGCTCACGCTATAAATACCACCCCGTATAAGCTGGTTCTTATAGTACTTGCGAATAAATTCATCAAGCTTGCCAATAAGTATGTTGTAATTATCAGTCACCCTAATTTAAATCTCAACAATAAACGCTTTAACTTTCCTTTTAGTATAATGGTTTCAATCTTAAAACAAGGTCTTAGGTTTAGGGTCGGAGCAGCCGGTTTGGTCAATGGTCATTAGACATTGGATTTTACCAACACCAAGACCATAAACCTAAAACTAAACTCGCAGCTCAGACTATCAACGATAAACTAATTTCTTTCCATAATACACTGCTACCAAAAGTTCCACAAAGGTACGAATATAAAGTGCAAAGATTTTGTTAAATTATGCTAAGAAGGGAGGGGTTGTATATAAAAAAAGGACTTCGCATTTGCAAAGCCCTCTTTATTTCTTCAATATCGAATATCGAACGCCGAATTTCCAAGTAACGCTTTACTTTATTATTGGACATTGAGCGTAGGATATTGGTTATTCCCTTTGACTTATTTTATAACAACCATCTTCTTCCCACCACTATGCTCCTTCTTTAATTATTTACTTTTTTGAAGTTCCTGTTGAGCTTTTTCTTTAAGGTTTATAGCATTTTGGATGTTGGGATTTAGTTTTAATACTTTTTCGCAATCCTCTACAGCACCTTTGAAATCTTTCAAATAATACTTGGCAAGAGCCCTGTTAAAGAAAGCTTCTATATAATTCGGCTTACATTCAATGGCTTTGCTGAAATTAATTATTGCCTCATTGTAATTACCTATTGACCCTATTGCCATTCCCTTGTTGTTATATGCGTCTGCATATTTGGGACTGATAGCAATAGCCTTATTATGATCCTCAATAGCTCCATGATAATCGTTTATGCTTGCTTTTGCAATGCCTCTATTGCTATACGCCTCTGCAAAGTTTGGATTAATAGCAATAGCCTTATTAAAATCCCCAATAGCCCCTTGAACATCATTTGCTTCACCTTTTATAATTCCTCTGTTATCATAAGCTAAAGCTGAATTTGAGTTATAAGCAATAGCTGAGTTATAAAAAGTCATCGGATCGGAATAAGAACGTGACTTTATAAAAGTGAAAGAAGATAGAAATACTAAAATAGCAATAAGTATCCACGATATTTTAACATCTCTTTTCATTAACAATTTCTTGGGTAGTAGAAATAATATAAATAACTGTACTCCAATTAAAGGAAGAAAGAAGCGATGATCTAAATAATCAATAACCGGATTCTTGAACAGCATTGGCGGAAGCATTAGAATTAAGAACCATGAGAAACAAAATATAAATTCTTTTTTCGACCTTTTCTTGTTTTTGAAAAATAAGACAATAATTATAACAATTATTCCTAAACCAGCTAATGTTTTTAAAATGGAAAATCCTGGGATTGGCGAAAAATCAAACGGTAAGAAAAACTTCGCTAAAGATTCAGGTATTGTTCGCACATTCACAAGGAATGCTTTTAATCCAAACTCTGCAAAGGGATCTGAGAAATTTCCAATTGCTATTGTACGCAACCAAAGCCAAAATATCCCCGAAATAACATATAGCATAAGCATAAAAAGATATATCTTTTTAAAAGGGCTTTCCTTAGAGAAAATAAAGAAATATATAATGAAAAGAAATGGCAGGAATGCTGCAGTTTCTTTACAGAATAAACCAATTGTAAATGTAGCCCAATTTAAAAACAAGTATTTTAACTTCCTCTTTTGAAGAAACTCTATTAAAAACAAAAACGATAATAATGAAAAAAATGTCAGCAACAAATCTCCCCTTGCCGGTATCCATGCTATAGTAGATACGAAAAGCGGATGAGCACAATAAATCAATGCGCCTAATAAAGCCAACTTTGACGTAATAAAAAACCGCTTAAGTAAAAGAAAAAGAGAACATGAAATTAATCCTAAAAACAATATATTCGACAGGTGATACATCCATGTATTATTCCCTCCCGATAACTGTATATCTATGATATAAGACACGGTTTGCAGTGGCCGGTAGAATGCACTACTATTCATTTTTAACATAAGGGCATCGGTAATAAATGCACGGAATACATTTCTCAAATGACTCAGAAAAGAAATATTATTAATTATTATGTAGTCATCATCAAAATGAGTAAATCTAAATTTAATAGTTTGCAGGTATAGCAATACAGGTAAACAAAAGGCAATTATGAGAGGTAAGACATAACCGTTTTTCTTTTCAGAAATGATTAATTTATTACCTTTAATTGTTTTTTTTCCCATGCTGTTTTTATTCTACTGCAAATCAAAAATAGAAAAATAATTAATGACTTATTTTTTGAAGTTCTTGTTGAGCAGTAGTTTTAAGGTTTAGAGCTGTTTCATCATTAGGATTTAACTGTAGTACTTTTTCACAGTCCTCAATTGCTCCCGATAAATCAATTAATTTAAATTT
This sequence comes from Bacteroidales bacterium, assembly GCA_050013795.1. Taxonomy (GTDB): domain Bacteria; phylum Bacteroidota; class Bacteroidia; order Bacteroidales; family CG2-30-32-10; genus CAWHOW01. The sequence continues at coordinate 9,771 of JBEKEO010000004.1, read as the reverse complement.
AGCAAAACCTCTATTATAATATGCATCCGAGAAGTTTGGGGTAATTGCAATAGCTTTATTATAATCTTCTATAGCACTTTTAATATTACCTAAGTTATAATTTGCAATACCTCTGTTATTGTATGCTTCTGCATAGTTAGCGTTAACAGCAATAGCATTATTACAATCTTCGACAGCACTTTGAAAATTGCCTAAGCTATAATTTGCAATACCTCTGTTATTGTACGCTTTTGCATAATTGGGGTTAATAGAAATAGCCTTATTATAATCCTCGATAGCACCGGGTTTATCACCCATTTCTAATTTTATATTTCCTCTATTATAATACGCTTCTGTTAAGTTTGGGTTAATAGAAACAGCCTTATTATAATCCTCAATAGCCTTTTGAGAATTACCTATACTTGTATTTGCAATTCCTCTGTTAAAATATGCCTCAACATAGGTGGGGCAAATAGCAATAGCCTTATTATAATCCTCGATAGCTTCTTGAAAATTACTTTTGTCTTTTTTAAAAATTCCTCTGTTATAATAAGCTAAAGCAGAATTCGGATTTTGGGAGATAGCCGAATTATAAAAAATGAGTGGATCGGAATAAGAGCGAGACTTTATAAAAGTGAAAGAACTTAGAAATATCAAAACGGCAATTAGTAACCATGATCTTTTAATATCTCCTTTTAACAACCATTTCTTAGGAAATATAAATAGTAAAAATAAAAGTATGCCAATCAATGGAAGAAAGAAACGATGATCTAAATATTCTATATGCGGATGCTTGTATAGCATTGGCGGTAACATTAAAATTAAGAACCATGAAAAACAAAATATTATTCTTCTTTTTGCCACTTTTCTTTTTCTGAAAAATATAACCACAATAATAGCTATTATTACAAAACCAGTTAAAGTTTTTAAAATAGTAAACCCCGGAATTGGAGTAATACCAATGAGCAGAAATAACTTTGTTAAAGATTCGGGTATTGTTCTTAAATTTGTCAGGATGGGTATTAACTCAATTGTATAGTTCTGATTTGAAACAATTCCCCCAATTGCTTTTGAACGCAGCCAAAACCAAAATATCCCGGATACTGCATAAAGCAAAACAATAAAAAGATATTTTTTTTCAAAACGTTTTTCTGCCGAAAAAGCAAAGTAATAAATTATAAAAAGGAAAGGCAGAAATGCGGCAGTTTCTTTACAGAACAATGCTATCGAAAAAGAAACCCAATGTATAAACAAGTATATTATCTTTTTCTTTTGAAGAAATTCTATAAGAAACAAAAACGATAATAAAGAAAAAACTGTAAGCAGTAAATCTCCTCTTGTCGGTAAATATGCAATAGTAGATACGAATAATGGATGTGCACAATAAATCAATGTACCTAATATAGCCAACTTTGGCGGTATTAATAACCGCCTGAGCAAAAGGAAAAGCAAACACGAGATTAATCCTAAAAGCATTATATTCGACAGGTGGTACATCCATGGATTATTTCCACCAGATAACTGTATATCCACCATATATGATATCGTTTGCAGGGGACGATAAAATGAGTTAGATTTACCAATAAATGCATCTGTCAAAAATGCATGAGACGCATTCCTTATATGGCTTAAGAAAGTAATATTATCTTTGATAATAAGATTGTCATCAAAATCAGTAAATCCAAAATTAATCGTTTGCAGGTACAACAATACAGGTAAACAAAAGACAATAATCAGTTGTAATACAGAACTATTTTTCTTTTCAGGAACGATTAATTTATTTCCACCTTTTTTTTTACTTTGTTGAGGTTTTGATTTTTGAATATTCGTTTTCATATTCACATTTATGTGAAACATCTTTTCGATTTTCAAAACTACACAATTATCTTATTTTGCACTGAAATATTTCGATAGAATTTCTGTCTTAGTATTTGTAAATAACAGCTTAAAAAAATATTATACAAAAAGCAAAAGCCCCTCCAAATAATCGAAGGGGCTTATATTTCAGAATAAATGATTATTTAGTTTTAACCATCTTTTTTGTAGCAATTACATTATCGTTTACTACCAGTGAATAAGAATATATACCGGAAGCAAGGTTTTCTGAATTTGCATTAATGTTGCCAAAACCCTTTGAAGTGATTTCAGCTTTTGTTAATTCTTTACCATACATATCGTAGAAAATAATATACACTTTTCCTGTATTATCTGTAGGTATGAAATAACGAATTACGGTGCTTTCGCCAAATGGATTGGGTTCGTTCTGGTACAATATAGGCTGGCTGTTATTATCAAGTACTACCTGTAATATTGTTCCTGAAGTTCCCTGACCCAGTGTACCATTGTTTTGAATAGCATTATTATTTGCACCCTGTGTACAACAATTTTGCAAAACCGCCAGCAAGCTGTCAGTTGTTCTCTGATGATGTTTTAAACTATCAACTGTTTTAATTAATTGTTGGATGCCGATAAGCGCAATACCGCTGGGGTCAATTGTGCTAATGTGCTTATCATCATTACCTGTATTAAAAAATTCATGGAATTGTTCGGCAAAAGGACCTATGTGGTATTCTTCGGTTTCTTTATACTTCCATCTTTTCACTTCCAGTTTACTTATTTTATTCAATATATCTGTTCCATCCAAAGCAGTGATGTCATCTTTGTAACCTATTGATGACCCATTTGTCCATGCGCCACCTATAGTACAGTACGCCCCATTTCCATTGGAGGTACTTGTTCCAACCACCAATGCATCGGTTGCGGAGTAAGCGCCTCCATTTATACCACAAAATACTACAGATGCATTACCAAGTTCAATAGAATTGCTTGCTGAAGCAGAAGCACCATTACCTATTGCAGTAGCATTGGTTAATCCACTTCCTGTCACATCGGTGCCATAACCTACAGCTGTATTATAAGTTCCCGTCCCGCTGCTATTGCCAGTAAGAGCAGTATAACCCAATGCTGTATTTCCATATCCTGTAGTGCTGCCATACAACGCATTATCACCTACTGCAGTATTTTGAATACCATTGGTTGTTAATGTAGGATCGTTAGAAAAAAGTGCATTATAGCCAATGGCAACATTGTCGCTGTTAAATGCAGTGTTAACAATACTATTTATCTGTTGTGAATATAATGCCGAAAAACCGATGGCGGTATTATAGTTTGCGGTAGTGTTGAAAGGAAGCGCGCTTGCTCCAATAGCGGTATTATTAGTTCCAACAGTGTTTGACATAAGTGCAGCCCTTGTCTGTTTTACTTTCTTTCTTTTTATACTTTCACAAACTTTATTGTTTCCATACCTTTTTCTGTACTTACTTTTAGAAAATAGATACCTTTTGCAAGGGAAGAAATATCAATATCGGTTTTAGCTTTTAACATTTGTAATTTTAATAATAATTCCCCCTGAATGGAATAAATAAAAATCTCATTATTTCTATTTATTGAAGCGTTTTCAATTATAACATTATCATTAGCGGGATTGGGATAAATAGAAAATTCAATTGAATGAATTTGATGAGGATTAACTGCCGTAGCAATTGAATATGATGCAATATAGTGGCAGGTAATATAATCAGGAGAAATGCCGGCGCCTATAAGATGATACCCGCCTACATATAAGGCTCCATTATAAACCGCCATAGCCGAGTTTTCGGCAAGACTTCCTCCCGCAATATACGAGTTTGCCAATGATGATATGCTGCTGCCGTTGCATTGTGCTATTCCCTGCCCCGGCGAGGCGAATACACCAATCAATATAAGATTATTATTAAACACCTGCAAATTAGCAACAAGAGAGTTTATTGCACTGGGTATTGAATTCCATGATGTACCATTCCATTTAGCTATGTAGTTTGCTGTATTACCACCCGCCTGTGTAAAACTACCGCCGGCATATAATTCCCCATTGTAAACACATAAGGAATATATTTCTGAATTTGTTCCGCTACCGACAGACGACCAATTTGCGCCATCCCACCTGGCAATATGATTTACAGCGATTGTTCCTGCCGAATCGAAATTTCCACCTGCATATAATTCTCCGTTATATGCACACAAATTAAAAATATTACCATTCACACCGCTACCTACCGCCTCCCAAACCGAGCCATTCCATTTGGCAATATGATTTGCAGGAACTGTACCTGCCGAATCAAAAAAACCACCTGCATATAATTCACCATTATATGCACACAAACTATGAATACCACCATTCCATATTACACCCGTTCCAACATCATCCCAACTTGTCCCATTCCATTTTGTAACATTATTGCCGCCTGCATAAAGTTGCGAATTGTATATTATCAAAGAGTATGCACCGGTTCCGGCGCCTAAAGAATCCCATGAAACGCCATTCCATTTGGCAACACCATAGCAACCAAAAACTGTTCCGGCACTATCAAATTGTCCGCCAACATATAATACATTATTAATAGTATCTGTTGCCATTGCTGAGACCGATGTACCATTAGGCGCAAACTTGTATATTACGCCTCCGCCAACATTACTCCATGTTTGAGAAAAAACATTTGAAAAGCAGAAAATTGAAATAAGGGATAAGATAATAACTATTCTTTTCATAAATACTTGTTTTTGATACTTGTAAAGATATAAAATATTAATCAATAAATAAAAGTTTAAAAGAACGTTGCTTTCTTTGCCGGCAACGTTCTTTTATGTTTTTAGTTATTATTATTTAGTTTTCATCATTTTCTTAGTATCTATTAATTTACCGTCAACTATCAAAGCATAGGTATACATTCCACTGCTGAGGTCAGAGGCATACACATGTAACGTGCCATTACCTTTGTTCTGCAGTTGCACTGATTTAATGATAACGCCTGTATTATCGTAAAACATAATGGTAGCACTTCCAACAGTTTCGGGAAGAAAATAAGTAATATCGGTTTCCTCGGCAAAAGGATTAGGATCGTTCTGATTTAGTATGATTGCATTTTCATTTGAAAATTCATTCATTCCATCTAATGGGTTAATCGAAACGCAAATGTCATCAACATAATAATAAGCACATAATTTATTTGAAACATTTTTAATACAAGAAGTATCAGTATTCAAATCATCAAAAAAATTTCCTATTGCAATATATTGATAAGCTGAATCGGCAATAAACGACCCATAAATCAGTGTCCAATTTGTTGTATCGGTAATTATAGTATCATAATGTACCTGTGCTATGTTATCAATAGGAATTGGGTTTGAATAAGCGTTATAAGCTGTTGTAGTAAATTTTGCTCCTATTTTATTTGTGGCATAACAAAAATTTGGCTGTGATATAGCCAAGCTTGTATAAAAAGAAACATAATATTTTTGACCGATTACAAGCGGTGAAAATAATTGGCTTCCGATTATTTCTCTGAAGAGACCAACCTTATTAAATGTTATTATACCACAGTATGCGTTACCGGTATGTGGAACCTGATAACCGGCAAAATTTGAAGGTGTACAAACTATAGCTGGGGCACATGAATTGAAATAATCAGGTGTTTGGTTATAGGAATTCCAACCAACTGCATTTGCAATGTCAGCAACACCAGTAGGGCAAGGAGAATATATTTCGAAACTTGGATTTTGAACAAGGTTTTGGCCTGCAGCATTTAAGAAAGGAACAATAAAAAGTAAGATAGTTAAAAAAAAATTTATCATGATATAAAGATAATATAAAATAAAAAAAGACCGTTAGTTAATTTGTAAACGGTCTTTTCTCAATAATTATTATTTATTCCTAATCATCTTTTTTGTATCTATAACTTTCCCATTTATTATTAGAGAATATGTATAGATACCCGATGCAAGTTTAGTTGCATCAACATTTAATTGCCCTATACCATTTTCAGTTATATTATATGTTTGAATTTGATTTCCAAAATTATCATTAAAAATTATTTGGGCATTTGCATTTTCAGGCACAAAATATTTTATAGTGGTGCCATCGCCAAATGGATTTGGCGTATTTTGATAAAGTATGGCGCTATTGGCTAATTCAATATTATGAATATTTGGTATTTCGCTTTGTCCACTATTATCATTATTATTACCCTGATTTATAGTTTTATCATTCTTATTATTGCAACACCTGTTTATCATGGCTTCAAGCGAATCAAACCTTGATTCGTAACTAACAACTACATTCTTCAAACTATCTAATGTTGTAGTTTGCAAACTATCTGTCTTTTCCTGTTTACTTATCAAACTGTCTGTGTTTCTTTGACGGCTCTTTAAGCTATCAACTGTACCGCTTAGTTCCTGCACTGCTTTTACAAGGGGAACAACAATTTCGCTATAAGCTAAGGCATAAGGATCGCTGCTATTGGCAGGTCTGTGCACTATGGAAGAAGTAAAACCAACAGCATTAGCCACTGAATCTACTTCCTGTGCAATAAAACCTGCATGAACTATTGCTGTTGAAGGTGCAAAGTTTAATCCTGCCTGATGACTGATTTTTAGACTATCGGGATAACTTTGGATCATATAATCATCGAGCGCTTGAGTATTTTCTTGATAGGTAACAGGCCGAAGTTTTTTAATAAATTCCAATCCCTTTACATTTTCAGTTACATTAATTTTAAAACGTCCATCACTAGTGGCAAACATCATGGTTGTAGTATATAAACCAGTAACAGTAGTATTTCCGAACATCATTGTGCTTGGTGCAGTAGCATTTGCACCAAATCCAATAGCTGTGGAATTATTATTACCTGGTACAACCCAAGCCATACAACCTAAAGCTGTATTGCTGTTATCGGAGACGGTGGCTACAAGCGCTTCGTAACCGTCGGCTGTATTTTGGAATCCTGTGGTATTGTAATTTAGCGCTTGAACTCCGTTGGCGACATTCCAGCTACCGCTGGAGTTAGAATAAAGTGCATCATTTCCGTTAGCGGTATTGTAATTTCCAGTATTGTTAGCAGGTACTGATGAGCCTAATAAAGCCCGATAACCAATAGCAGAATTGTAACTGCCGGTAGTGTTGTTATAAAGCGATTGATCACCTATAGCTGTATTGAACAACCCATAAAAAGGAGGCCAAATAGAATAAGAAGAGGGATTATTATAATAAAGTGAAAATGAACCAACAGCTACATTGCAAGTATTATAATCTGTTCCACCATTATTATAAGCCTGGTAATATAAGGATTTGCGTGTCTGTTGTGAAAAAGCGACTGGTAACCGGCAGCAACATTTTCATTTCCTTCGTTGTTTACAGCCAATGCTTCAAACCCAATTGCTGAATTGGATTTACCGATAGTGTTTGAATAAAGTGACCCATATCCTACAGCAGTGTTATTTACTCCATTCCCGCCATTTGATGCAGGGCCAGTAGTAGGGTTATTATTATAAAGTGAATAATTACCAATAGCAACATTGTAAGTAGAATATTCAGTGCCACTATTATTAAAATTCTGAGAATATAATGCTTCGGTTCCAAATGCAACATTATCGTCTGCATCAGTGTTTGAAAAAAGCGCTTGGTTTCCAACGGAGATATTTCTAGATGCTATCGTATTGTTATAAAGAGAGGAGTCCCCCATAGCATTATTGCGGTATCCTGTTGTATTGGAATATAACGCATCATATCCATTAGCGGTATTGCTAGTTCCGGTGGTGTTGGAATAAAGCGAATAATCTCCTATAGCTGTATTTTGAATGCCATTTAATATTGACGTCGGGTTATTGGTAAAAAGCGACTTAAATCCAACAGCTACATTATCGCTGTTCCATGGTATATTGTTATTGCTATAAGATTGTGTAAATAAAGCCCCCGCTCCCATGGCTGTATTCTGGTTTGCATCGGTATTATTATAAAGTGCATCATATCCGGTGGCTGTATTGTTATCTCCATTATAAATAGAACTATTACGAAGCGCACCTACGCCCCATGAAGTATTACCCCCTGTATTTGAACTATTTTCATTAAGTAACCCTGCCCGCTTATTATGTCTTTGAAAGACAACATCGTAATTATCAATAGTTCCCATCCAATCGCCTGTTGTGCCAACTGTATTGCCAGTAAGCAACCATGCTCCGTTACTGGTGGAGGAGTTTGTAGCAAAACTAACCCAGTTTGGAGCAGTGCTTGTTCCGGCATTATAATAATAACCCGGTACCACATTATATGGTGAAGTACCATTGCAACATTAGAGGCAGTGAGTGCTACATTGGGAATAAGCACACCTTGGTTGGAAGAGTATACATCTAGAAGAGAAGAAGCATCGGGTGCTGCTGTTCCAATACCTACATTTCCATTATCTGCAAGAAACAAAAAATTATTTCCTGTAGTTCCATCACTGCCAAAAGGTTTCCAAAAATTAAGCCCGCCTGCGGGATTATTAATTATATTTGGTGCCATATATTGTATTCCCCATTCTCCATATGAAAGAGTGCCATTATGTTGCTCTCGACCAAAAAACAATGAATTGTCACCATTATTACCATTGCCGGGTGCGCCATCATAAATCGATACACTTCCAAGTATTTCGAGCTTCATATTAATGCCTGGTGCATTAGTTCCAATACCAACACGACCTAAATTATTCGCATTAATAATTGTATTTTGATTATACCCGCTTAAATTTTGGATATTTAATGCTGCATAATCATTTGTGTAAATATGATCATTGATTCCTGTAATTACAACAGAATTTCCAACTTCAATTTTATTTATTACATGTAGAGAATCCACACTTGTACCATTAAAAGAACCTGTGGCACCCGTTGCTCCGGTTGCACCTTGTATTCCTTGTGCTCCAGTAACTCCCGTAGCACCATTAGTACCATTGCTTCCTGTTGGTCCAGTTATGCCCTGAATGTGGCACCTATAGGACCAGTTACGCCTTGTATTCCCTGTGTGCCTGTTGCTCCTGTTGCTCCATTAATGCCATTATTACCAGTTGCGCCCGTTGCTCCTGTCGGACCTGTTGCACCGGTAACACCGGCAGAACCTGTTGCACCGGTGGGTCCCGTTGGGCCTGTAGGTCCTGTAGCCCCGACTGCAGTTCCTTTTACAGCAAAATCGTCCATGCGATATGTACCCGCATTCGAATTAGAAGTCCATTTGAATTGCAAATTGCTTATTCCAGCCGCACCCGAAGGCAAGCTTATCTGGCTGCCCCCGTTAACTAATGCCTATGTGGAATTATTCGCCACATCGGTAAAGCTTATTGTATTCCAGTTACTGCCATCAGAACTCCATTGAAATGTAGGCGATGCTCCGCTGGATGTCATTCTTGCGCCCCAAATCGCGGTAATACTGCTATATCCAACAGTTGATAAACTATTATTGAATACCAATGTTGCACTGCCGTTTGTGCCGTTGTCGGCATTGTAATTACCCGAAGCGCCCGAATAATTATTGGAAGGGCTGGTAGTATTTACGCTATAGGTAGTAGAACCGCCAACTGCGCTCCAGCCTGTAGGCCAGTTTCCGCTATTATCAAAATTTGTTGAATACAATGTTGTTGGTGTTTGTGCAATAGCCACGTTTACCAATATTACCATAGCAAAAGCTAAGGTAATACATTTTAAAAAACGAATTAAGTGCTTTTTCATGTTTGAATTATTTTATAGTTATTGATTTATTTTAACTGTTTCCTTTTATAATACAATAGCCGGTTGCGACTGTATCCATGTGCCTTTGGTTTTGCGCAGCACAGGGCGATGATTAACAATTATTGAACTGCCCGGTTTTATACCGGTAATTTCTATTGTTCCTTTGGATGTTGCATCCATACTCACCCATGTTTTGCCACCATCGAGGCTATATTCCCA
>JBEKEO010000003.1:0-48623 GCA_050013795.1 Bacteroidales bacterium | reverse complement strand
ACAAGAATGTGAGTTATATTAGCAGGAAAGCCGATAGAAAGGATAAGAATCCATGCTTTATCCCTATTATTCAATTTGAGATTAAATTAACAAATTTTTGAAAAGATAAATTTCTTCATTCTTTGAACTTAAAGTATATTTGTTGCACAAAAATTAACACCTTTTTTCCCTGAGCGAAGAAAATTCACATATTACAGTTCTGGATGAGTCATCATTTGAAAAACTTTTTAAAGTTCATTTTAAAGGATTGGTGCGTTTTGCCCAGAAATTTGTAAAAGATTTCGAAACAGCCAAAGAAATTACACAGGATACATTTATAAGCCTCTGGGAAAAAAGAAACAGTATTGATTTGTCGAAACCGGTAAAATCCTACCTTACAACTACTGTGTATAATAAAAGTCTTAATTATTTAAGGGACAATAAAAAATTCAACAGAGATATTATAAATTTCGAAAACCTTTATCCTCTGTCAGAACATGACAGGGGTGATAAAATGGTGGCTGCAGAGATTGACCAGAAAATTAAGGCTGCCATAGCAGAACTTCCAGAAAAATGCAGGGAGATATTTGTGATGAACAGGTATCAGAATTTAAAATATCAACAGGTAGCGGATAAACTGGGAATATCAATAAAAACGGTGGAAACACAAATGTCTAAGGCATTGCAGCATATGAGAGAACATTTAATTGATTATATCACAATATTATTGGTCATTTTTGAAACAATTTCAAAAAAAATTTAATAAGAGTATCAGGGTAAACGAATATGTATGTGTATTGTGAGTGAACAATAAGATAAAACAATGAAAAACGACCTAACATATTATGTTGACCTGATCACCAGGTATTTCTCGGGAGAAGCTTCTTCCGAAGAAATGGTTGTTCTTTCAGAATGGATAAAATCAAGCACTGAAAATCAGAAACTTTTTGAAGAATATCAGAAAACATGGATGGCGCTTGAAGAATCCAGAATAAATGCGGAAATTGATGTTGACGAAGAATGGGAAAAAATAAAACCATTAATTAATAGTGCCACTGTTAGTAAAGAAACAAAGCATATTCCTGTTATTCCTCTGCACGCAGAAAGAACAGCCCCTTGGAATTTCTTTTATAAAGCTGTCAGGATCGCTGCTATATTTATTGTAATTGCTTCAATTTCGTTTATCGTATATTATTATTTGAATCAATCCAAAGAAAAATATTTAGTAGCCCAGACAGAAACTATTGAAAGTAAATTGCCCGACGGAACGTCGGTAACATTAAATGCCGGTTCCACGCTTAAATATCCCGATAAATTTAAAGGCAATAAAAGAACCGTAGCGTTAAAGGGCGAAGCATATTTTAATGTGACACATGATGAAACCAAGCCCTTTATCATAGAGGCGAATGATGTCAGGGTGAAAGTGCTTGGTACCTCATTTTATGTAAATACCAATTCTTCAAACGGGCAGGGAGAAGTAATACTTACATCAGGCAGAGTGGCTGTTTATTATGATAATAATCCTGACAAGATTACTATACTTAATCCTGGAGAAAAAGCCATATTCTCGAAAACAGAACAGAAAATTATTAAAACTGAGAATGATGAGATAAATTACATGGCGTTTAAAACAAAAGACCTTGTTTTTTCTAATACGGCTTTAAGTGATGTGGTAAAGACACTCAATAATGTTTATCATTCAAATATAAAACTGAAAAATACTAAAATCGCCAGCTATACTCTTTCAGGCAATTATGAAAATTTAAAGCTCGATTCAATTTTAAAAGTAATTCAGGAAGCATTGCCAGTAAATATCAGTAAATCATCTGGTAATGTTATTGAAATCTCCGGTAATGGGGGTAAATAGTAAAAGACACAATACACCGTTTCAACAGAAGGCAATTATTTTAAGTTTAATAATAATTGCCTTTCTTTTGTATTTCCCAAAGTTTTCATTAAGTCAGGATCTGAATCAAAGAATTTCCTTTTCGCTAAGGAATGTCCCGCTCGTTGAAGTAATCAATAAAATTGAAGATATCGCACAGGTTAAGTTTTCTTATAGTCCGCAACTTATCCCATTAAACAAAAAGATGTCCGTTAAAGTTAGAAACAAAAGCGTGACAGAAGTGCTGGATGCTGTCTTTAAAGAAAACGGGATTAATTATATAATTGTTGAAAATCAGGTTGTTTTAAAACCACTTAAAACAGGAAATGATATAAATAACGCAAATGCTTCTAACGAAAAAAAGAATTATACAGTCAGCGGTTATTTAAAAGATAAAAAGACCGGTGAAGTGATGATAGGCGCATCTGTTTATGCTAATGGAACGACGTTGGCAGCAAATACAAGTGGCTATTTAAAAGATAAAAAGACCGGTGAAGTGATGGTGGGCGCATCCGTTTATGCTAATGGTACAACATTGAGTGCAATTACCAATGCTTATGGATTTTATTCTTTAACGTTGAGTAAAGGTAATTATGATATTATATTTTCATTTATCGGGTATAAAAATATTTCTCAGAATATTGAATTGAATGAAGATAAAATTATTTCCATAGAGCTTGAAGATGCAATGCTTGATATTAAACCTGTTGAAGTTAAAGATAGTGATAATAAATCCGGTATTAATAATAATCAGTTCAGTGAAATGAAATTATCTCCAAAAACACTTACGCAATTACCTGGTTTTTTAGGAGATGTTGATGTGATAAAATCGTTACAAATCATTCCCGGTATTAAATCATATGGCGACGGATCAACGCTTTTTTATGTACGCGGAGGCAATAGTGATCAAAATCTTATTCTGCTTGACGAAGCTCCTATATATAACCCCTCTCATCTTTTTGGTTTTTTTACTGCAATATCTCCGGATGCCATAAAAGATGTTGAGGCATTTAAAGGTGATTTCCCCGCTAATTATGGAGGGCGTTTATCGTCTGTTATTGATATCAGAACCAAAGACGGAGATATGAAAAAAATAGGATTTTCCGGAAGCGTTGGTCCTTACACATCTGAACTTTCTATTGATGGCCCTATTATAAAGGATAAATGTTCTTTTTATATCTCCGGAAGAATATCAAACATGAATTGGTTAACGTCTTATAACAATGATAATCTTTCTCTTAATTTTTTTGATATTAATGCTAAATTAAATTACAAGCTTAATGATAATAACCGTATTTTTCTGACCCTTTACGGAGGTAATGATGACTATAAATGGTCATCTACAGAAATAACCTGGGATAATATTTTAGGCACATTAAGATGGAACCATATTTTTAATGATAAATTATTTTCCAATACAACTTTTTATTCAAGTCAATATAATTATTATTTATATTTCAACAGTAATTATAATGATTATTGGGGTTCTTCTATCTCTGATAAAAAGGTTAAAACTGACTTTACATATTATTTAAATCCAAATAACACTATTAAAGCAGGCATAGATGCCAGTATACAATTATCCGATCCCGGTAATCTTCATTTATCAGACCCAATAGCACAAGCGAATGTTCCTCATGCCTCAACATATTCTTCAAGAGAGTTTGACGCATATTTGAGCAATGAACAAAATTTTAATAAAAAATTTTCTGTCAGATATGGATTGCGTGTGCCGGTTTGGCTTGATATGGGGCCAACATCAGTCTTTTCTTTCGATGAAAATCATCAGATAATAGATACTCTTCTGGTTGGTAAAGGTTATGAATATTCAAAGTTTATTTGCCCTGAACCTAGATTAAGCCTAAAGTATTCTTTTAGAGAAAACTCTTGCCTGAAAGCTAGTTATAGTCGAACGACTCAATTTGTTCAATTATTGTCAAACACCACAAGCCCATTTAGTTCTCTGGAAGAATGGGTTCCGTGTGGGCCTAATATCGAACCCCCAAAAGCTGATCAGTTTGCGTTGGGTTATTTCAGAAACGTATTCAATTCGAAAATCAACCTGTCGGTAGAAGCTTTTTATAAACAATTTCATGATCAGATGGATTATGCTGACCATGCTGATATTTTCTTCAATCCATTACTTGAAAGTGAACTTCGGTTTGGCAAAGCGTGGTCGTATGGAGCTGAATTTATGCTTCGCAAAGAATCAGGAAACTTCACTGGGTGGATTGGCTACACTTATTCAAGAATTTTCGAACAGATCAAAGGTATAAATAATAATAATACTTTTCCATCATCGTATGATAGCCCGAATAACATTTGTGCAAACTCATCATATCACTTGAATAAGCATTGGTCATTTTCCGCAAGCTGGGTTTATTATACAGGGGAGGCATATACAACCCCCATAGGGTTTTATTATTACAATGGATATTCAGTGCCGTTATATGGAAATAAAAATAATGACAGGCTTCCTGATTATCATCGTTTGGATATTTCAATAACATGGAAACTCTCCAAACCCGAAAGACGTTATCAGCATACGTTGATCTTTACGGTGTATAATGTATATGCCCGTAAAAATCCTATCTCTGTTAATTTTAATAAGATTATGGATGATAATGGCGATTTTGTTGTTCCTTCAAATATTAATGGTGAGTATAATTTGATGCCAACAACTTTGTCAATGGTGGGTATTATACCTTCAATTACATATAATTTTAAGTTCCGATGAAAAAAACAATATTTTATATCATCATTATTATTTTACTTTCTAGTTGCGAAAAAAAGGTTGACTGGCTTTTACAAAACGGAGATACTAATCTTATTATTGTTGATGGCATTATCACGGATCAGGATACAACACAAAGTATTAAGTTAAGTTTTCCCGTTACCAAATTAAATGCAATTCCAACGCCTGTTACAGGTGCAACAGTGATTGTCAGCAATGAAGATGGCTCATATCCAATGGAGGAAAATCCTGCCAATTCAGGTATTTATCAAACGACTAATGATTCTGTACGTAAACCGGGGGAAAATTATACGTTATCTATAAAATATAATAATAAAAATTATACTGCAACAACAACTATGCTGCCGGGTATTTATCCGCAAACTGATTCAATTGTCCCTGATAAAAATGATTCACTTTATCATATCAGTACTGGCAACAATTATGATGCTGTAAATTATGCGATGTATGAAATTCTCATTGACTGGTCCAAAAATCACAAACAGTTATTGACTCCTGATTCTTCTGCAAGGTTATTATATTATACTTTACCAACTATTGATGAGAGCGAATTATTCCCTCCCAACACGCAATCTGTTTCTTTTCCTGTCGGCACGGTTATTACAATAAAAAGGTATTCACTAACATTGGCATATGCTCAATATATCAGGGCTTTATTATTAGAAACAACATGGCAGGGAGGGCTTTTTGATACAGAACATGCAAATTTGCCTACTAATTTAAGTAATGGGGCTGTTGGCTTTTTTGCCACATGCGGCGTTAGAATTATACAACAAAAAGTAATTCGCTGATAAGCACGGATAAAGTTAATGAATTTACTGAGCTATTAAATGAATTTAATGTAATATTCAAGACTTAACAAGCAATTTTTTCCAATACGATTATTGATGATCAATAATTTAGAAGAAATTGTGACAGGTTGGCCTTGATAAGGAACGAAAGCAAGTTATTAAAAAATAGTTTTCTTATCAGGGTATAACTGATTTTATGTGTATAATCATTGAAAGATAAAATATAACGGTTTAAAACTAAATATAATGAAAGCACAAAATGTATTAAAACTGATTACAATCCTTATAGTAGTGGTTGGAATTAATATTACAGGATGCAAAAAAGATAGAACAAAACCTATTCAAAATCCTGACACATCGTCTTTGCTGCAACTTTCTAAAGATGATGCCCAGGTTCAGGCAAGCGATGATGAAATTACAAATGATGCAAATAGCGTTTTATCATCGACATCAAGTAAATCAATAGATACTACTATTAATAGTTGCACAATTACAATTGATACTATTGGGGCTCTGAATGATACTCTTCGAATTTCTTTATACTATGACGGATATAATACAGGAGGCAATTTTAAGAGAACAGGTACGGTTATCATAACAAAACCGCTTTTAGTCCCATGGAAGGATGCCGGTTGTGAAGTTACTTATCGATATTTAAATTTATCTGTCGAAAAGATCTCAACAGGGAAAACCTTTACTTTCAATGGCACTAGGACGTGGACAAACGTTTCCGGCGGCCTAATAAAAAACCTAAATGGTTCAACAACTATAACATATACAATTACCGGTGCAATGCAGATAACATTTGATGATGGCACTCAGAGAATATGGAATATTTCAAGGCAAATAATATGGGGCGGTACTCTACCATATGCGCTTACTGCAACCGTCAGTGGTTTTGGATCTGCAGCCGGATACAACAACCTTGAAGAATATGGCACAAACAGAAAAGGTGAAGCTTTTTATACTCAAATTAACACGCCTATACTTTATAGTGAAATTTGTAGCGGGGATCCAATCTGGGGGCAAATAGTTTATCAGATACCCAGTGTGCCCAAAAGTGCAACTATTACTTTTGGTTATAACAGCAGTGATGTATTAGTATCATATGGAAGCTGCGCTGAAAATTACAAATTAGATTGGGTAGTAAAAACTAATTCAGGCACTATATATCTTTCAATTCCCTAATTGTATTGTTAACCGAAAAAGCGGCAGATTCATGCCGCTTTTTTTATGCCTGGTTTTGTTGTAATGATATTTACATGCCAGTTTTCCTGGCTTTTATTGTATCCGTTAATTTCCTGGGGATGGTAGCAACAAAATCTTTTAAATAATAAGGCTCGAAGTAAGCTGTATTTTCAAATTGTTTATTCTGAAACTTCTGAAATGCTAATGATATCATCCCTTTTGCAGAAACCAAAAATGTATCATCAAACTGGCTATTGGAATTTTGTGACAGGAATTGCCTGCATTTTTCAGCGCCATCACCAAAGAAAATGACTTTGTTTTTCGAAAGAATATCAGAATATGATTCTTCATTAATAATATCGGCTTTTGTTTCTCTGATGAATGATGCCTGCTTATCAAAAAATGCCGTAAACACTTCCATCCGTCTGGCATCTATCATGGGGCAAAGCAGAGTATCTTTTTTTAATTCAGGATGCTCAATTGAATATAGTTTCGCCATTGATTGTAATGTGTTTACTGCAATTAACGGGATGTTCAAGGCATAACAAAAGCCCTTTGCAGTTGAAACTCCTATACGTAAACCGGTATAGCTGCCCGGGCCCATGCTGACACAAACTGTAGCAAGATCACTGAATTCAATTTTTGCTTCTTTTATTACTTCTTCTGCATATAGGGTTATCAGAGAAGAGTGTGAATTAACAACGGAAGTCTCTTTAAGAGAAATAAGAGTTTCATTATTAGCCACTGCAACTGAACAAATTTTTGTTGCTGTTTCTAAGAAGAGAATATAGGACATGGCAGGGCTTCTTGCGAAAATTGAAAAAGATTAATTTCCCCCTTCGGCAAACAGATCCTTTTTATCAACCTTCTTCACTTTGTCTCCGTCATTAAGTAGTTTTGAAACCGCCTTATAAGGAGCAACCACCACTTCCTGTTTTTCTGTTAATCCTTCCAATATCTCGATGTATGTATTATCCTGTATGCCTGTTTTGACTTTTTGTTTCTTAACAATGCCATCATTGTAAATAAAAACAAATTCAACAGTTTCACCTCCTTTTTGCAGATCTTTTTTAGTGATTACAGGGCCATTGTCACCGGGGCCGGAAGGGGGAGGAGCATCTTCTTTCTTTTTAACAGCATTCTTTTTGGCATTTGCTGAGGATGTGTCTTCCCTTGATGTTACCGCCTGTATCGGAACAGCTAAAACATTAAAAACGGTTTTGGTTTGAATGTCAACAGTGGCTGACATGCCCGGACGAAAAGGAGATGAACTGGTATCTGTCTTTGAAAGCAGATCCAAATATGATTCCCTTAATATTCTAACCTTCACATCAAAATTGGTGACCTGGTCAATAGATGTTGCTGCTGTTGATGTTGTATTATTAGCTGAGTTTGATATTTCCGTTACGATTCCTTTAAATTTCCTTTTCAGGTAAGCATCAACTTCAATACTTGCTGTGTCGCCAATCTTCACCCGAACAATATCATTCTCATTTACGCTAACGTTCACTTCCATTTCATTCAGGTTGGCAATCCTCATCATTTCTGTACCCGTAAATTGCGATGTTCCTACTACTCTTTCTCCCTTTTCTACGCTAAGCAAAGAAATGGTACCACTAACAGGCGCATAAACCGAGGTCTTGACAAGTTCGTCATCCGCTTCCTTAAGCGAAGCTTCAGCGCTGACAACATTGAATTCGGCGGCTTTTACGCTTTCTTTACCGCCTTCAACATTGGCCACCGCAACATTGTACGATGCCTGTGCGGCATCCCATTCCGATGCGGAAATTGTTCCGGATGCATATAATGTTTTATTCCTGTTAAATGAAGCTTCTGCATTTACCAGTTGCGATTGGAATGTGGATAGTGTAGCTTTTGAATTTGCCAGCTGTGCTTTTGATGTATTCAACGCAGCCACCATTCTGTCCTTATTTGATTTGTATGAGTCAGGGTTGATCTTTGCCAGCAGGTCTCCTTTTTTTACGTGGTTTCCTTCTTTTACATCAAGTTCCATGATCTCACCGGAAACATCTGGGCTTATCTTTACTTCCACTACTGGTTGTATCTTACCATTAGCTGAAACGGTTTCAATGATGGTCTTCTTTGAAACAAAGTCTGTGCTAACTTTCGTTTCGTCTTTCTTTCCTATCCAGCCGGACTTCTTTCCAACAATAACAACAATCAGCAGCGCTCCCAGGGCAATGAGCAGATATCGTATTAACTTTTTCCTCTTCTTCATATTTCAGAAAATTAAATGCGTTTATTTTAATTCAATTGGTTTACCCATGTAGAAATCAAGGATCTTCAACCGGAACACATATTCATACTTTGCCTGCAAAAGATTAGATTCGGCCACTGCAAGCTTATTCTTGGCATCATCGTAATCCACGGAATTTACAAGGCCCACATTGTATCTCTGTTCCGAATATTTGAAAGATTCTTTCATGGCATCCACTGATTTCTGCGAAGATTGGTATTTATTGCGTGCAGCCGTTGCATCGGCATAAGCCTGCTGTATGCTCTGGAATAATGTGTTCTTCGTGGTCTGAAGTGTGTATTCCGCATTCTGTATGGCTATCTTTGCTTTGCTAATGGTTGCATTTGCCTTCCATCCGCTGAAAATGGGCATACTAAGATTAAGGCTGATGGATTTATTATAGTTGTCCTTTATCTGGTCCTTGAAAGGTACTGTTTCCGTTTGATAGGCAAACTGTGGCTGCACCACCGGAATGGGAGTGGCCTGAAATGTGTATCCGATAGTATCCAAACCCGAATAAGAAGGAGTGCCTTTCATTTGCTTGCTGTTGCCTGAGAACCCTGTGCCCAGAGAACCGCGCAATGAAATAATGGGACTTCTCATGCCGCGGGCAATGGATAAACCCACTTCGGAACTTTGCACTTTCAGTTCGGCGCTTTTAATTTCGGGCTGAGTGTTCATGGCATATGCAAAAACCTGTTCAGGGGTTAAAAGCACTGAAGATTCGAGTGGCACATCAATTTTGGGGATGGCAATTTTAAAACTGTCGGGCGAAGCAAGGTTAAGCATTTGTGATAACGACAGGTAAGAAATATTGAGGGTGTTTTGCGCCGTAACCACATTCAGGTCTTCGGATGCAGCCTGCGCTTCCAGTGTCAGCAAGTCGCCTTTTGCTGCTGTCCCGGCATCCACAAGTTTCTTTGTCCTGTCCACCTGCTGTTTGGTTACATCAAGCTGGTTCTGGGCATTGTTAAGCATTTCTATATTATACAGTATCTGCAGATAAGCAGTAGCAATGTTCAGCGAAATATCATTCATCATCTTGTCAAGGTCGTACTGGCTTGCCTGCAGGTTGATCCTGTTCTGCTTGATTGTATTTAATAGCTGAAAGCCATCGAAAATCGTAACACTGCTGCTCAGATAAAAATTATCCGACTGCACTGTACTTGTCGCAAACTGGTTGGTGAACATATCAATGGTTCTGCCATAGTTATATCCATGCGAAGCATCGGCTTCTATTCCGGGAAACAAGCTTAAATTGCTTTGAAGAAGATTTATTTTAGCCACCTGCTCGCTTAATTGCTGCTGTTTCACCTGTATGTTATTGGCAAGGGCGTAATCAATGCAGTCGTGCAGCGACCATACTTTAGCACTTTGCTTTGAGGCAGTCTGAGCTTGTATGAAAACTAAGGGAAGGACGGCAAAAGACAATATGATAATAAATCTTTTCATGGAGAAACTAATATAATCGAATGCAAATATATCAGTTATTAACAAATAAGGCAACAATATATAAATCTTCATGGTATTAAGTATTTTTGTAAAAAAGTATTTATGAAGCGTATAATCAAGTTATCCTATATTGCGGTGTTTGCTGTTACCATTTTTCTTTTCAGTGCATTCATTAATAATAACAAAGCCCCGAGGAATCCGATAAAACGATTAAAAAGTGACACTATCCATGTAGTGAATTATGCCATCCATCTTGATATTGTTCAACTCTCCAACAAAACAATCAAAGGATACACCGAACTGAAGATTACTCCGAAGATGAATAACATACGCTTTATTCCTCTTGATTTGCTTAAAATGACAGTAGATTCGGTTAGTGTGGGTAGTACTAAAATCACGTCTTTCATATATAATGGTTCTTCAATAAGGATACCGTTACTTTCTCCCATTAATATTCATGATACGGTTACCCTTAAAATATATTATCATGGCAAGCCCCAGGTGGATGCTTCGGGCTGGGGCGGCTTTTATTTTACTGCCGACAGTGCCTATGCCTATAACCTGGGCATAGGATTTCAGGCAGAACCCCATAACTATGGTCGGGCATGGTTTCCCTGCCTTGACGATTTTATCGACCGCGCCACCTACGATTGCTATATCCGCGTGAAAGACACCAAGACGGCAGTATGCGACGGCACCCTGATGAAAGAAACAAATAACCACGATGGCACCAAAACATTTTACTGGCGACTGCATTCGCCCATTCCTACTTATCTTGCTTCTGTGGCTGTGGGCAATTATGTTCCCGTGAACTATATGTTTAAAGGAAAGAAAGGCAATATCCCTGTAATGATATATGTTCCTGCTTCTGACACCGGCAAAGCCAGGGCATCATTCACTCATTTGCTTGATATTCTCTCCATTTATGAAAAATATTTTGGCCCGTATTTGTGGGAAAGGGCAGGCTATGTGGGTGTTCCTTTTTACGACGGGGCTATGGAGCATGCCACCAATATTGCGTATCCGCTAACCTGCATCGACGGGAGGCTTGATTTTGAAGAGCTGTATGCCCACGAACTTTCGCACCACTGGTTTGGCGACCTGGTTACCTGCGCTTCGGAAGCCGATATGTGGCTCAACGAAGGCTGGGCTTCATACTGCGAATCGATATACAGGGAGGGACTTTACGGGCACAGCAGCTATGCCGCCAATATCAAGGCCAATCATTATAAGGTGTTAAGCAGTTGTCACTTCGACGATAATGGCTACTATGCCGTTTACGGCATCCCTTCCAACATTACCTACAGCAGCACGGTGTACAAAAAAGGGGCCGATGTTATCCATACCCTGCGTTATTACCTGGGCGATACCTTGTTTTTTGGCTTTATCAAAACATGGATGAGCACCTTTAAATTCAAGCCGATGAACACCTTTCAGCTAAGGGATTTTATCACCTCTTTTACCGGTATCAATATGGATGATTTTTTCGAAGGATGGATATTAACTCCCGGCTTCCCGCAGTACTCAATTGATTCGGTGAAGCATGAAGGAACAGGAAACGATTACACGGTTTATGTAAGGCAGAAACTTCATCATAAAAGGGATTTTATCAATTCGAATAAGATTGACGTTACGTTTATGGATAAGAACTGGAAGAAATATACCGAAACTATTGAGTTTTCAGGGCAATACGCGAACAAACTGTTCCATCTGCCCTTTACCCCTATTTGCACCATGCTTGATATTGACGAGAAGGTGAGCAGCGCCACCACTTCTTCGTATAAAGTGATTAAGGAAACGGGTGCTGCTGATTTCCCCAAATCATTTTTCGCCTTTGATGTTCAGAATGCCAGTGATTCCGCTTTTCTCCGCGTTGAATACAACTGGGTGGCTCCCGACCCTTTAAAGAAACCTGCCAAGGATATTTATCGAATTTCGCCCAATGGCTACTGGAAGATTGACGGGATATTTCCCGCCGGTTTCAGCGCAAGCGGAAAGTTTCAGTACAACAGTAATAAGAGTGATTTTGATGAAACGCTTTTACCCACTGCCGCCTCAGCCGATTCGCTGCTGTTGCTTTACCGCAGCAGCACTGCCGACGACTGGCACACGGTAAAACACAGCATTAAAGGCACTTCCTCCTCGGGTTACTTAAGCGTGCAAACCCTCCAAAAGGGCGAATATACGCTGGGAATAGGAAAACCTGAGAAACAGAAGTAAAAGAGAAATAGTAAGCAGGAGGCAGTCAATTTGCGAATTACGATTTTAGATTGAAGATTGAAATTGGGAAACTTGAAATTAAAATATTTTGAATTGCCATGACCTTTAGGTCGTGGATAAATAATAAAACGAAATATAAGGGCTTTAGCCCAATAAATGATGGCAGCGGCAGTCCGCAGCGGCGGAGTAGTCAATGATAAAAAAATCTTCACAAAGACGAGCGCTAAAAATAAATAGTATTTATTTTTTAAAAGATATATTATTTTTGATTCTTATTAGTTAGTAAGGAATGAACGAGAGTTACTTCGGAACGAACAGGAGTGTCTCTGGAATGAACCGGAGCGTCTCTGGAATGAACCGGAGTATCTCTGGAACAAACCGGAGTGTCCTTGGAACGAACGGGAGTATCTCTGGAACGAGCCGGAGCGTCTCTGGAACGAACCGGAGCGTCTCTGGAACGAACCGGAGCGTCTCTGGAACGAACCGGAGCATCTCTGGAACGAATCGGAGCATCTCTGGAACGAACCGGAGGGTCTTTGGAACGAATCGGAGCATCTCTGGAACGAACCGGAGTGTCTCTGGAACGAACCGGAGCGTCTCTGGAATGAACCGGAGCATCTCTGGAACGAACCGGAGTACCTTTTTTAACTTACATAATATGCATACAACCAATAAATTACAATATATATCAATAAAGAACCCTTAAAACATGAGAAAAAACCGAATTAAATTCGTCCGCGTGGGTTATGGCAGATTTGTTAATGTGATTGTTATGATGACCGTTCCCAAAAACGCAAAAGATAAGCGCGCGCTTGCCGTGTTGAATATAAGAAACTTGCGAACATACGGCAAATTCATAAATAAAGTGAAGCTTATCAGGCAAAGTATGAAGGAGAATGCATCCAGTTTTCCCTCGCCTCCGATATCGGTGGCAGATAGTGGAACTTTTGATAACGATATTGAGGCTATTGATGCAGCCGAAACCACTGCCCTTAGAAAAGCCATAGGCACTGCCACTGCCCGCGATGTGGAGATGCAAACAGTGCTGGATGATGTACACGGTTTGCAGGGTTATGTTCAGTTTCTGGCCGATAAGCTGCACGACACACTGAAAGCCGTGGCGCTTATACAGATTTCGGGCTTTGATGTGAGTCTTCGCGAACCTCATTCAAAGAGCGATTTTACAGCGAAGAACACTGAGATTAGCGGAACGGTGAAACTTTCGATAAACGTGAAGAAAGCTACGAATGGCGACAGGCGTTACTCTGTAAAATGGGAAAGCAGCAACGATGAGGGCAAAACACCTGTTGCATTACCCGATACAATAAAAGGAAACACACTTGTGCCCGACTTAACGCCGGGAATATGGATGTGGTTCCGTTTTATGGTAGTGTTAAAAGATGGCGAACACGCCTGGAGCGACTGGATAAAAACATTGGTGAAATAAAGAAAGTAAAAGGTAATTAGTCAATATTGCACTCGTCAGGAGGCGAGCGCGAACTGGGCCTGTTGCATCACGTAAATGCAAACGGCTTGTGGGTGTAGTAAAACCATTGCCAATGCCGATGAAACCGCTTCCTATACCAGCGCCATCTGCAATGAACATTCTTTGAGTACTGTTGGTGAAAATATTTATTGGTCCGGCATAAAAGGTGCCAAAAGTATTTCCAGCACCTAATACGGAATTACCATTTTTTGCCCAAAAATTAGGATTAGTACTCTGTGCAATAATAAAATTATTTTGAGTAAAAAACGACAATACCATTGCATACAATAATATTGTCTTAATTTTAATTTTCTTTTTCATTGTTTTTAGTTTTAAAATTGTGAATAATATTTAAAGAATTTATTTAAACCAATAAGAAATATTAAATGCCCCTTGCAGTCCAGATATACCTAATTTTTGTATAGAATCTTTGATTTTAGTTGTGGTAGTTTGCGACGGGTTTCCCGGGATGGACGATGTTATGGTAGTTATTGTTTCCCCATTTCCTATTTTTGAGTATAGAAAAGCAAACGAAGCATCTGAACCAATTGAAATATGATTAGTGATTTTAATATTAAATCCTATAATTGAACCTATACCTACTGATATTCCACCAGGAACAGTAATCATATCATCTTCAATATAAGACAATGTATTATTGGTATAACTATCAGCATGAGAAGAAATAGTCATTTCATTAAATAAAGAAAAAGGCATATCGAATCCTCCATAAAAAATAAACTTATTTTGCTTAATATACCACTGTATTCCGGGAGTAATTTTAAATTTTTCTTGTTTTATTTCGACATGATTAATAATGTAATTACTATCTGGCAAATCAGGTAATTTATCTTCAATAATATTTCTTTGTGTATAGCCAATTTTTAAATTCAATGCACAGTTTTCTTTTAGCATATAATTACCAAGCAATCCGAAAGAAAAAGATTTATCTTTTTGAACTGCCCCTAACAAACATCTTTCATCAAGTATAGCTCCATTACCTAAAGGGGGTAGGTTATCAATCGTGTTTACCTGCACACCAACACCCCATTTATTATTATTTTTATCAGTGGGGCAAGGAATGGGGTTTGTGTTTTGTGCTTGCAATAAGCTGCTGCAAATAATTATAAAAATAAGGAGTGTGGTCTTTTTCATAGGTGGTTTTTATATATTTAGAGTGTAAATTTAAAACGTTAATAATGCAATGTCAAATTTTTCGTACTAATGTTATTAACATTTAGGAAAAGGAAAGGAGGTTTGTAAAAGAATAAGTCAGGCAGCAGCAGTAGGAAGGTGAACAGTAATCAGTCAACAGTGAACGGTAAAACTGATAACCGTTTACCGATAACCCTTTCTCTGTGTACCTCTGTGCTCCGCCGCGGCGGACTCAGTGTAACTCTGTGTTATAAAATACGAATACAATTATATCTTTGCAAAGTATTATAGCCAACACTCAAATGGAAAACTTTGTATTATACAACCCCGTTAAATTACATTTCGGAAGCAATATTATAAACGACCTGGGCAAAACCATTACTGTTTACGGGAAAAGGGTATTGCTGGTATACGGCAAGAACTCTATTAAGGAGAACGGTATTTATAATAAGGTAAAGTCGCAGTTAAAAAGCATCAATGCCGAATTGTTCGAATACTGTGGCATAAAACCCAACCCGGGTGTGGAGGATGTGGATGCCGCATCAAGGCTTGGCCGCAACAGCAATGTAGATGTGGTGCTTGCCGTGGGCGGCGGCAGCGTGATAGATTCGGCCAAGATAATATCCATTACCATACCTGTTTCGCACAGCGCATGGGATTTCTACAGCGGACTGAAAAAGCCTGAGAAAGCCATTCCGCTTATCGTCGTTCTAACTCTTGCCGCTACCGGTACAGAGATGAACCCCTTTGCCGTTCTGCAAAACCATAAAAGCAAGCAAAAGCTGGGGTGGGGTAATCCTTTGTGCTTTCCGAAGCATTCCTTCCTCGATCCCGAATTCACTGTTACGGTTCCTAAAAATTATACTGCCTACGGAATAGCCGACCTTATTGCTCACTGCCTTGAAGCGTATTTCGGCAAAAGCGATGCATCCCTGTCCGACAGGATAGTTTTCGCCATTATAAAGGAAGCTATGGAGAACGGTCCCGCTTTACTAGATGATTTAAAGAACTATGCACTCCGCGAAAATATTCTTTATGCTGCCACTCTTGCTTTGAATGGTATTACTATGGCAGGCAGGGCAGGAGGAGAGTGGGGCGTGCACGATGCCGGGCATGTTTTATCGTTGTTATATGACATTCCTCATGGTGCATCCTTAACTATTGCTTACCCCGCATGGCTTAAACTGATGAAAGACCGCATTCCTAAAAGGATAGCCTTTTTAGGCAAGAACATTTTTAACGTAAAAACAGCTGAAGATACCATTAGCAAACTGGAAGAATTCTTTAAGAAGATCGAATGCCCTGTACGGCTTGAAGAAGCCGGCATAAGCAATGACAAGCGGCAGCAGATACTGGATACCATGATACTGAATAAGGTTTCAGGCATGCATCACAAGTTAACTACCGACGATTTAAATGCCTGGCTGGAAAAGATGATGAATTAATAATATATTACGATATTTGTGCAATTAAATAACCTTATAAAAATTTACATAATATGAAAACAAGAAAAACTTACATTGCAATGTTTCTCGGCCTGTTCATCATGTGTTTTTCAGGCATAGTAAAATCTCAGAACTGCGGTTTGTATTACCCCATGGTAAATGGCGCCGTAATTGAAATGGCCTCGTATAACGCCAATGACCAATTAACGGGAACAACTACTAGTACTATTTCTAATGTTGTAACGACGACAGATGGAACTTCGGCCTCAATACAATCAACTGCAAAAGATAAAAAAGATGCAGTAACCAACACATCTTCCTGTTCCGTTAAATGTTCGGGAGGAAGCATCTTTGTTGATATGAAAAGCTATGTTCCCCAGCAATCACAGGATCAGTGGAAAAACATGTCGGTTAAGACAGATGCAGGCCAGCTTGAAATTCCGCAAACTCTAACTGTAGGGATGACATTGAAAGATGCCAGCGTTACAGTTACTGTTTACAACAATGGCACATTATTTTCAACGATGAAAATAAATATCACCAATAGGGTAGTTGCATCGCAGGAAAGCGTAACAACTGCTGCCGGAACATTTAATTGTTATAAGATAACACAGGACTTTAAAATGGAAAATATAGTAATGGGAATGACAATTCCTATTACTATGAAATCAATTGAATATTATGCAGCCGGAACCGGCATGGTAAAAAGTCAATCTTTCGATAAGAATGGCAAGCTGGCAGGCTACACTCTTCTCACTAAAATTACAAAACCCTGATTTGTTGGTCCCCCTTAGAAGGGGGATACAGGGGGATGAGTAAACGAAAATGCTGTGCATTCAAATTTCCATTATAACAAAGACCTGAAATTAAATGCCCGTGAATTAAGAAACAACTCGACAAAGGGCGAAATAAGGATTTGGTGCGAATTGCTTCGTGCGGGCAAAATGCGTGGTTATCATTTTTTAAGACAAAGACCCGTAGGCAGTTTTATTGCGGATTTTATGTGCAAAAAGCTGAACCTGATAATTGAGATTGATGGGTACTCACATTCGTTTAAACATAATAAGGATATTAAAAGAGATGAGTTTTTAAAACAGTTTGGATTTGTCACATTACGATTTAGCGAGCAACAAGTGAAGCACAATATTGATAATGTTTGTATGGAAATAGAAAGCTATATTGATGAATTCGAATTAAAAAATAATATAAGTACAATTTAAAAGGTGGCTGAGAAGTAATTTCTCACCCCCCATGCCCCCCTCAAGGGGGGACAAATCTGGAAAATGTCTCAACCAATAACAATATACACTGATGGCAGCGCCCGTGGTAACCCGGGTCCCGGCGGATATGGCATTGTATTGATTTCGGGTAAGCACCGCAAGGAAATATCACAGGGATATAGCCTTACTACCAACAACCGCATGGAGCTGCTGAGCGTTATCGTTGCGCTTGAAGCTTTAAAAGTTGAAGGTTGCGATGTGACCGTTTATTCCGATTCCAAGTACGTGGTTGAGGCGATAGAAAAAGGATGGTTGCGGGAATGGGTAAAGAAGAATTTCAAAAAGAAAAAGAATGTTGATCTATGGCTTCGTTTTCTGGATGCGTATAAAAAGCACAATGTACGCTTTGTTTGGGTAAAAGGACATGCCAACAATGCTGAGAATAATATCTGTGATAAACTTGCCGTTGAAGCCTCATCCATGCCAGATTTGTTGACTGATAAAGGATACGAGGAAATGAAAGAAGACACGGTAATCTTTTAAAAGAAAAACGCCTTGAACATTCAAGGCGTTTTTTATTATCAAAATATTTATGATTATTCTTCGTCTTTCGATTCTGCTTCGTAAGCTTTGAGTAGTTGTTCCTGCACGTCGCCCGGTACTTGCTGATAATCGGCGAATTTCATTCCGTATGTGGCACGGCCACTGGTTACAGAACTCAAAGCTGTTGAATAGCGGTTCATTTCAGCCAATGGAACACGAGCCTTTATCTTCTGGTAATTTCCTTCGCTGTCCATGCCAAGAACAATAGCTCTTCTGCCCTGCAGGTCGGTCATTACATCACCCATCCTGTCGGAAGGCATAATGACCTCTACTTCATATATAGGCTCAAGGATTTTTGGAGCGGCGTTTTTAAATGCTT
Source organism: Bacteroidales bacterium (assembly GCA_050013795.1). Lineage (GTDB taxonomy): Bacteria > Bacteroidota > Bacteroidia > Bacteroidales > CG2-30-32-10 > CAWHOW01. The sequence goes on along the minus strand of JBEKEO010000003.1, from coordinate 29,868 downwards.
CTTTAAAGGCGTTACGTCCTGCCAGCCTGAAAGAAATTTCATTGGAATCTACTGGATGCATCTTTCCGTCATAGACACTAACAACAATGTCACGCGCATAAGAGCCTGTTAAAGGACCTTGCTCTATTTTCTCCATGATACCTTTAAGAATAGCCGGCAGGAAACGTGCGTCAATAGCACCACCCACTATGCAGTTATGAAAATATAATTTTCCGCCCCAGTTAAGGTTAATCTCGTCCCTTCCCCTGATCGGGAATTCTTTCTGGTCTTCTTTTCCTTCAAAATAAGGCTCAATCATCATATATACTTCACCAAACTGTCCGGAACCACCGGATTGTTTTTTATGACGGTAAGATGATTTCGCCGATTTGGTGATGGTTTCCCTGTAAGGAATTTTAGGTGCGAAATATTCTATCTCTATTTTATCTAAGTTCTCAATTCTCCATTTCAATACGGTAAGCTGGAGTTCGCCTTGTCCCATAACAATAAGTTGCCTGAGTTCTGCTGATTGTTCGAACAGAACTGTAGGATCTTCTTCGTGAACAACACGCAAAATACCTCCAAGCTTTTCATCATCGCTTTGATTTTTTGCCCTTACAGCAGTTCTAAATTTTGGTTCTGGATAAACGATAGGCTCGATCATATATCCTGAATTCTTAGGAGACACCATCGAATTATTCGTATGAACATCCTTTAGTTTTATAGTCGCAGCAATATCGCCTGCCACTATCTTTTCAACCTTGTTGCGCGTTTTTCCAGCTGCAGCAAATAGCTGGGAGAACCTTTCTTTAGAGCCGTTGAAGGAGTTTACCAGATCCATGCCTTCTGTAATCTCGCCTGAATACAGTTTAAAGAATGAAACCTGTCCGATATGCGGTTCAATGGAAGTTTTGAAAATAAGGGCTGCTACGGGTTCGGAGGAAAGGCATTTGATATCTTTACCTTCTGAACTCTTATGTGCGGGCATCTCGTTTGGCGCAGGGCAAAATTCGCAGATAAACTGCATAAAGCGTGCTACTCCCGTATCCTGTTTGCCGGATATACAAAGAACCGGATAAACATCTCTTTTAATGATACCCTGTTTTAAACCTTTCAGTAATTCTTCTTCAGTAAGCGTGCCTGCCTCGAAGAATTTTTCCATCAGCTTTTCATCGCTCTCGGCTGCAGCTTCAACAAGTTTTGAGTGAAGATTGGCCGCTTTATCTTTTTCAGAAGCAGGAATATCGGTAATTTCGGCTTTAGCCGATCCGGGAGTAAATTTATACTGCTTCATTTTCAATATATCGATAATGGTATTGAAGCCGGAACCGGGATTAACAGGATACTGCACCGGGATTACTTTATCACCGAAAAATTGCTTCAATTGACGCATGGTTTCATCAAAGTTTGCTTTTTCATGATCCATCTGGTTCATGGCAAAAACAACTGGCGAATGATTACTATTGGTATATCTCCATGTAATTTCAGTTCCTACTTCAACTCCGTTCTGGGTATTAACCACCATAATAGCGGTATCGCAAACTTTAAGCGCGGCAACCACTTCGCCTACGAAATCATCAAAACCGGGGGCATCAATTATATTGATCTTTTTCCCTTCTAATTCAGCATACAACACTGTTGATGAAATGGAGTTCTGGCGTTCCAGTTCTATGTCCCTGTAATCCGAAACGGTATTCTTATCTTCAACTGTACCTCTTCTGCTGATCACTCCGCCTTCGAACAGCATAGCCTCGCCAAGGGTGGTTTTACCCGATTTTGCACCGCCTATCAGCACAATATTTCTTATCTCGTTCGTTTGATATACCTTCATTTTTGTAATGGATTGTTATATATTATATTAATTGATTGTTTTTTATAAGGACGGCAAAATTAAGTATTTTTAAATAATAAAAAAATCGAATGCGTAATAATAATATATTAAGGGTATCTTAGATGAGTTTGATTAAAATTATTAATCAAAGATTAGCGAACCAGAATGGATTCACAAATTTCTCCTAACCATTATGGATGTAAAAGATTACAACCTCTTATGTCGCTGTTATCAGAACGCCCACTTATTTCAAATGTCCCGTCTTCATTGCACTTCCCCATATCCTGTGTTGCTATAAACGAACAGGAATTAATGTTTGCCAGGTCGATAATATTTATACATCCTGTTTTTCCTACAGGGGAAATCGACAGAGGGTCGTTCATTTCCCTTGTCAACACTTTCATCCATGGCGGGCATTTAAAAATCCCTTTTCCTTGCGAATATGCTTGCGATAATATTTCTGTCATTCCATATTCTGAATGGACTGATGATATCCCCATTTTTTTACACAATATTTCATGCAACTCCCCTCTTACCATTTCTTTATGCATTCCTTTCATTCCACCGGTTTCCATTACAATAACATTAGGAATAGGAAAGTCAATCATTTCTGCAATGTCAAGCAATGTATAAGAAACACCTAATAATAATACTTTGCGTTCCTTTTCGTTAACCAGGCTTTTCAACTTTAGCAATAAATCTGCATGATTGTTAAGGTAAAACCCGCTATCCTGCTTAAAATTGCTTTTACTTATAAACAGATTGCACATCCATACCAGCGATGAATCCTGTCTCTCAAGATAAGAAGGCAGCATGGCAAGAATGGTGTAATCGGTAATATTATCATAGAATTTTTCAAATGAAACAAGTGCACTTTTTTCATATATTTCAAGGTCAGTAACATAATGAAAGCTTCTTGACTGCCCTGTTGTTCCGCTACTCCCGAATACTATGCTTACAGGATCATTACCACTTATTATCTTTTGTGTTTTAAATAATTCTATTGGTAAAAAGGGTATCTGTCTGTAATTGGCAATTTGTTTAATATCCATACAAATGATATCTGAATAATGCATATAGACAGGATTACAATAATATTGAAACCGGAATATTTTAAGCGCCAGAATATTGAATTCTTCTTCAGTTGAAATGTTAAAAATGTTAAAGTTTTTATCCTGTTTCACAATAATATTGGCTGGATTAAGTTAATTTTAGTATTTTTGCAAACGTTTTCTATTATGAAATTTCTATCAAATATACTTATTATTGTTCTTTTCGCAGGAATGATATTTTTTTCTTCCTGTGAAAAACCCCCGGTATATCCTCCATATCCAATTATTCAATATGTAAGTTTTATTAAGGATTATCCTACCGGAGAAAATCAAAAAGGTGCATTAACTATTTCATTTACTGATGGGGATGCCAATTTTGGTCTTGCCCCATCAGATACATTAGCTCCTTATAATAGCGGAAGCAAGTTTTATTACAATCTCTTCATAATATATTATGAAAAACAAAACGGGGTTTATGTTGCAGTAAAATTGCCCTTTTCTGAAAACGGCCGCATTCCTGTTGTAACCCCCGCTGAAGGTACTACATCATTAAAAGGAATTATCCAGGATAGTTTATATATTAACAATCCACTTTCCTTATTCGATACAATTGCTTTCGATGTATCAATAGCCGACAGGGATCTTCATGTAAGCAATGTTATCAGGACCCCTGATATTATTGTTAATAAACACTAGGATTATTTCAACCCTAAAATCGCTTCGTTGATATTGTAAATATGATCCGCCATTTTTTCTGAAGCGGAAACAAGGTCTATATAAATAATACTGCTTTTGTTATTGTATTCGGGAGAATTGGCTTTCTCAAAATGTTCTTTCATTAAATCGCTTCGCAATTTATTTATCTGTAGTTCCAACATTTGCGCCTTATCCAGCGAAACCTTATCGTAATCTTTCTCAAGGTTTTCTATTAACGCATCAAAGTCAGCATACAACATGTCGAACATTTTTTTAAGATTATCGCGCTGGTCAGGTGTAAACCAAGCCTTCTCCTTATTTTTCCTGTCAATGCTTTTAGCCATGTGGAAAATAGAATCCCCAACACTTTCAATTTCCTTAACGATGCGTTGCATTGACTTCACTTTTTTCAATCCATTATCGCTTAACTCTCCCTGATAAACCTGATTCAGGTATGCGTTAATTTCATCTTCACCCGAATCCATTGCTTCTTCCTGGTCTATTATTACCTGAAAAAGTTGTTTATACAATTGTTCGTCTTTTTCTATTAATAGTTCAGGAATACGATTAAATTGCTTTCTTCCGCTCATTGCAAAAGAAGCTATTTCTTTCTTAGCTTCAAGAAAAATTAGTTCTGAAGAAGAAAACTGAGACCCAATATATTTTAAACTGAAGTGTTCGTCGGTATTACTTTTAGAAGGAATGAACCATTCCGCAAGCTTAACAATCCAAGGAACCAAACCAATCAGGATAAAAGTATTCACCAAGTTAAATAATGTATGGAAAACGGCAAGCCCTATTGGCATGGCTTTCGGATTTAACAATGGAGAGGAATCTGTTATAGCATTTGTAATGGTATCCACTCCTGTCAGAAACCATTTGAAAAAAATCAGCGCCCATACAACGCCTAATACTTTTATCAATGTGTGCGAAAGAGCTGTTCTTTTTCCATAAACATTGGCAACAATGGCTGCAATATTAGCTGTAATGGTGGTACCGATGTTTTCTCCAAGTATCATAGCCGCACCTAATTCGAAAGGTAACCATCCATTGGCGCACATAACTATAGTGAGGGCAACCATAGCGCTCGATGATTGAACAAGAGCGGTAATTATCATTCCGAAAAGAACAAAAAGAAGAACCGAACCGAATCCGAAACCCGAAAAATGAGTGAGGAAATTTACAAGGGCGGAATTACCGTGCATACTGTCGAATAAGTATCTTAGAAAATCAAGGCTGACAAATAATAGTGATAGCCCGACAAAGAACCCGCCCCAACTTTTGCGAGTACTGTTTTTAGAGAAAAGCAGAGGGAATGTAATGCCAATTACTGGTAAGGCAATAATGCCCATCTGTGTATTGAACCCGATCGATGCTATAATCCATGCTTTAATGGTAGTGCCGATATTAGCGCCTAAAATAATGCCTATTGATTCGGATACCGAAAGCATTCCGGCATTTACAAAGCTAACCGTCATTACAGTTACTACTGCTGATGCCTGCACCAAAGCGGTGATAACAAGTCCTGAAAAAAGAGCTTTTATTCTGGATGATGCAATAAAATTTAATATGGACCTGAGTTTATTCCCGGTTATTTTCTGCAGGCTTTCGCTCATCAATTTCATTCCGTAAAGGAATAGACCAATGGCCCCGACTACAGATAAGAAATCTATAATATATATCATGCAAATGTTTATTTATGAAAAACTAATCGGTTGTAAAATTAAGAAAACTCTTTCATACATCAACGTTCTAAAGTATAGCTACCAATTAAAGTATTTATTTACATTCGTTGCAAAATTACGAACGATGAAAAGATTTGGTTTATTCTTATTACCCTTATTGTTTTGTTATAGCGGTTGCATTGATATAGTTGAAGAAATTACCATAAACCCCGACCAATCGGGTACAGTCTCTTTTCGGATGGATATGGGTGAACTTGGAGGCATGGCAATGGATATGGGTGAAAAATATGTTCAGGGTTCACTTATAAAACAAATTAAAAACCTTCCGGAAACTGTTGCCGGAATGTTAAAAGGCATTGACGGGCTTAGTAATATAAAACCTGTTACCAATAAAAAAGGTTTATATTCCATAAGTTTCGACTTTAAGAATTCGAAGCAACTGAATGCTGCCATTTATAAATTGGTTGACTTGAAAAAGCGTTCTTTCGAACCGAGTTACATCAGAATAAATAAGCGGAGAATGATCAAAAAGAATTATGCTCCGGTTTTACGGCTTTTTATAGATAAATATAAAGACCAGCTGACGGACAAAAGTATTTTGAAACTTATTTATTATAAGACCATTTTTCATTTCCCTTCAGAGGTTAGGAAATTTTCCAATAATAAGTCAATACTCTCCAGTGATAAGAAAACTCTTGAATATAAATGCAATCTGGATGAACTTTTGAATACCAATGTTGATATTGGGAATAAGGTGAAGTATTAAGGTGTTTAGAGTGCCTGACGTTTGTAATTTTCAATGGTTTAAGTTGTTTATTTGAACTTTCTTATTTGGGAGAAGAGCATATCTTACCATTTATTATAATGCACTCTTTCAGGCATATATCTACCGGGATCCATTTTCTTTTCAGCAGGATAACCTAACGCAATCAGCGAAATTGGTATAATGTGTTCAGGAAGCATAAATAAACCGGCTATACCTTTCATTCTTTCCTGTCTGGGATAAACACCCAGCCACACGCTGCCCAGTCCAGATGCCTGTGCTGCAAGCAAAATATTTTGCGTTGCTGCCGAACAATTTGTGTTAAGGTAGCCTTCATTGGGCTCCATGGTCTTATCACCACAAACAATTATTGCCAGTGGAGCTTCGGCAAGCATTTGCGCATAGGGATGCACATCCATGATGGTCTTCAATACACTGCGTTCGGTAATAACTATATATTGCCATGATTGGGTGTTACGAGCGGAAGGGGCATACATTGCTGCCGTGAGCAGTTTTTGGATCTTTTCTGGCTCAACGGCTTTTGATTCATATTTTCTGATACTACGGCGGGAATAAATTGCATCAAATGTGTCCATGATTATTTATTTTAGGGTGTAAAATTAGGATAAATTAGCTTTTGAGAAACTAACTTTCAACTATTGAGGTATAGACTTTTGAATAACGTATATTAAAAACATCTCAGAAAAGATAAAGCCCGCATTAATAAAAAATGTCGGGCTTAGTGTTTTTCAGGTTGTGGTGAGGGACGGGATTGAACCGCCGACACACGGATTTTCAGTCCGTTGCTCTACCAGCTGAGCTACCCCACCATCCTTATTAAGGGCTGCAAATGTAAAAACTATTTTTATAATATTAAAATATTTTTTCTGAACCATTTGCGTTCTTCATTCTCTTTGGTCTATTATTTATACCTTTGACGCCTGTTTATCAAAATGAAACTTGTTCTCGACATAGGTAATTCCTTTATTAAAGCAGGAGTTTTTGAAAAAAGCCAACTGATGCAGGTAATTACTGCAATTGAGATTAATACTGCATTTATCGATGAAATAATAAGCAGGTTTGGCTCTGTTAACTTTGCAATAATTTCATCTGTAAGAGAAGTGCCTGCTGAAATAAATAATTACCTGAAGAATAAATTCAGAGTACTTGAATTTACTTCAACACTCTCGTTACCCATAAAAAGCTATTATAAAACCCCTATAACACTTGGGAAAGACAGATTGGCCGGAGTGGTTGCAGCTCATTTTCTTTACCCGGGAAAAAATATACTGGTCATTGATGCCGGAACATGCATTACTTACGATCTGATAAACAAGAATGGAGAATATTTTGGCGGCAGCATTTCCCCTGGTTTAACAATTAGATTTAATGCGCTACATACTTTTACAGGGAAACTGCCGTTAGTATCTTTTAAAAATTATAATGAACTGACAGGAACTGATACTGAAACATCAATTCTTGCGGGGGTTATCAACGGGTTTCTTTTCGAAGTCGATTCAGTAATTGATAAGTATAAGGAACAATATGATGATCTAAAAGTGTTAATTTGCGGAGGAGATTATCAGTTTTTGGCTGATCGGTTAAAAAATAGCATCTTTGCAGTTCCCGAACTTGTTCTTATAGGGTTAAATGAAATATTGGATTATAATGAATCATAAAAAAGCTTATTTGATTTGTTGCTTTATAGTTGCATTGTTTGCACACAATAGCTTTTCACAGATAAGTATCAGTTCGCCATATTCACGTTATGGCATAGGTGATCTGCAAAGCAATCAGAGCATTCGGAATATTTCTATGGGAGGCATTTCTTATGGTTTTCGCGATTCTTCAATGGTTAATTATGCTAATCCCGCATCTTATACTGCATTCGATACGCTTTCTTTTGTTTTTGAAACGGGCGTAAGTACTCAATTTGATCAGCTTCAAACAATCGGTACAAAACAGTATGCCAATTACACATCGCTTGCAAACCTTGTGTTTGGTTTTCATATTACCAGGTGGTGGGGCGCCAGTATCGGTGTGTTACCTTTCAGCAGCATGGGATATAATATTACCGATTATCAAACACAACAAAATTCCGGAGAAATAAAAACTCAGTATCAGGGGTCAGGCGGGCTTAATCAATTCTATTTCGGTAATGCTTTTAAACTTTCAAAATCATTTTCGGTAGGGTTAAATACATCCTATATTTACGGGACATTAAATAATATCAGAACGGTTTCATATCCTAATGACATTAACGCGCTTGATGTTCAATTAGTAAATTCAACGCAAGTACACGATTTTATGTTCAACTACGGGCTTCAGTATGAAAAACGCTTTAAAATACGAAACAATAAAAAAGCAATTACAAATAAATATAAATTCGCAATAGGATTTGTTTATAATGCATCAACTCATCTTGCTGCTAAGCAGGATTCATTTGCATACGGCTTTTTTACCACAACTACCGGAGCGCAAATCATTAAAGATACTAATGTAAATTCATCAAACACAAAAGGGAAAATTATATTGCCACAAGCGTTTGGAGGAGGAATAACGCTTAGAAAAGAAGAGATACCAGGGAAAACTGATAGCTGGCTTATTGGATTCGATTACCACACTCAAAACTGGGCAAATTTTTCTGATTTCGGCGTAAAAGACTCTTTAAAAAACTGCATGTCGGCTTCTATTGGAATGGAATATACACCTAAAAGCGGGACAATGGCTAATTACTTTAGAAGAATTCATTACCGTATAGGTGCCAGATACGATAAAACCTATTTAGAACTTCATAATAGCCAATTGTCTGAATATGCTGTTGGTTTTGGATTAGGGTTGCCGCTTAGGCGTTCCAAGACATCTGTTAACCTCGGAGTCGAATTAGGGCAGCGGGGAACCATTAATAATGAACTTGTAAAAGAAGATTTTATCCAGGTTGTTTTAAGCCTTTCTGATTATGAATTTTGGTTCATCAAGCACCATTTCGAATAAAATGCATTTATTCCAAAATAGCAATTCTTTAAAATTTCTTTTCCCATTACTAATATTTGCCTTTATTTCATGTGAAAATGATATTAAGGTTATCAATAATATTAGCAATAAAGACAATCTGCCTGTTGATTCATCCAAAAATGTGGAAACCATTTACAGCGATTCTGCCAAAGTTGTGCTTATAGTTAAAGCCCCATTGGTTAACCGTTACGAGGGAGATAAGCCTTACTCCGAAATGCCCAAAGGCGTTGAATTGTATTCTTATGATTCCCTTATGCATGTTAAATCGAAGCTTACTGCCAATTATGCCATCAGTTACGAAAAGACAAAGATGATGGAAGCTAAAAACAATGTTGTAGTGGTAAATGAAAGAAAAGAACAGTTGAATACAGAGCATTTGGTCTGGGATCAGCAAAAGGCAATTATCTATTCCGACAAATTCGTTAAAATCAAAACAGAAAAAGAAATACTTTGGGGAGAAGGAATGGAATCGGACGAAATGTTTGACAAATGGAAAATATTAAAAGTCAAAGGTTCTATGGATGTGAGGGAGGATTGACCGTTTCTATTAACAAAATCAAATATATTTCATATTTCAAATTATTAATTCTAAATTTGCACCCTTAATTTTAATTTCTGAAAAATGGCTCTAATTGGAAGTATTCGCAAGCAAGGTAAGTTAGTTGTTATAGTTATAGGAGTAGCTCTTGCATTATTTGTTATCACCAGTTTCGACAGGAAAGGAATTATTTCTTGTAAAAGCGATAAACAACGTAATATTATAGGAGAAGTTGCCGGCGAAAAGATAACCTATCGCGAATTTGAGGCTAAAGTTGACGAACAAAAGGATCTGCAAAAGCAACAATCGGGCAAGGAAAATATTACTGCTGCTGAAGAATTCCAAATCCGTGAACAAATTTGGAAAAACGAAGTAAAAAATCTTATACTTGGCAGGGAATACGATGCCCTCGGAATGGATATTTCCGCCGAAGAATTATCCGATCTGGTTACCGGCAAAGAACCTTCACAAATGATTATTCAAAACTTCACCGACCCGCAAACCGGACAATTCAACCCTATGCAGGTTCGTTCGTTCATACAGAATTTAGACCAGTATGAACAGCAAAAACCCGGGACAAAAGCCCAGTGGGAAGGCTTGCTTGAATCTATTAAATCGGACCGCATTTATAATAAATATCTCAACCTCATTAAAGGAGGGATTTATATACCGAAAGCATTAGCCAAGAAAGATTTTGAACAAAGAAACAGGAAGGTAGTCTTCCGTTTCTTTGCCGATAAATATTCCAACATTCCCGATAATACAATTACTGTTACCCAGGATGATTTCCAGAAATACTATGACGACCATAAGCATGAATATAACCAGGATGCTTCACGCGATATTGAGTACGTGGTATTTGATGTGAACCCTTCCAATGCCGATATGAAAAAAGTAACAGATGATGTGAAACAGCTTAGAACCGAAATAGAAAAAGTGGAGAATAAAGATATTGCCATTTTCGTGAATAAAAACTCGGATGATAAATACGACAGCTTATTCTATAAGAAAGGCGCACTCCCCTTAACCATTGATTCTGTTATTTTTAAGCCTAAAACAAAAGTCGGCGATATTTTCGGGCCATATTACAACGAAACAGATTTTACTTATACCATAGCCAAAATTGTGGATTTCCAGATGCGCCCCGACTCCATGAAAGCAAGTCATATACTCGTATCTTATAAAGGCGCTATGCGTGCCGACGAAAAAATTACACGCACACAGGACCAGGCAAAGAAAATAGCTGACAGTTTACTGACCGTTTTAAAAAAGACCCCGAAGATATTTGATGAAATTGCAAAAACTATTTCCGACGATCCCACTGCAAAAGCAAAAGCCGGTGACCTTGGCTGGTTTGCCGATGGAAATATGATAGGCCCTTTCAACGAAGCATGCATTAAAAATAAAGAAGGCGACCTTGTTGTGGTTGAAACACCTTTTGGTTATCATGTGCTTAAAGTTACAGGAAAAAAGACACCCGAGAAAAAAGCCCAGGTAGCTATTATTGAACGTAAAGCCGAACCCAGCAACGAAACATTCCAGGCTGTTTATGCACAGGCAAGCGCATTTGCAGGCGAAAACACTACAGTGGAATTGTTTAACAAAGCTGTTATTGACAAAAAACTGAACAAGCGCCTGGCCGAGAACATTACCCCCATGAGCAACAACATTGCAGGGTTGGAATCACCAAGGGAAATTGTTCGCTGGATATATGATGAGAAAACAAAGAAGAACGATATTTCGAAAGTGTTCGATATGCAGGGGAAATATGTGATTGCTTACATTAAAGAAATAAGGGAAAAAGGTACTCCTTCGCTCGAACAGGTTAAGACCGAGATCGAACCTCTTGTTAAACGGGAAAAGAAAGCCGACCAAATAATCAAGAAAATCAACAGCTTGAAATCGGCAGGCATTTCTATCGACCAGCTTGCTGCTAAGGACGGGAAGAAGCTCGATACCCTTGATTTTATTTCTTTCAATTCGTATTCGCTTCCCGGCTACGGACCGGAACCAAAGGTTATTGGCTCAATTTTCACCATGAAAAAAGGCGAAATATCCGAACCCATACAGGGCAATGCCGCTATATTTGTTGTATATATTGATAATTTCACCGAACTGCCCGCTAACGCCGATTATTCAGCCGCAAGGAGCCAGATGCTGATGAATTATAAATCGCGGGTTAGCTACGATGTGTATAACGTGCTCGAAAAGAACACCAAGATTGTTGACGACAGGCTGATGTTCTATTAAAAACATATATCATTCAAAAAGAAGCTGCATGAGAATGTGGCTTTTTTCATGACATTATTAACTAATTTACTATTCCCTCTTTCTGTCTATTATTCCCGTGGAGCTCATATACCAGCCAGACATAGAAGGGAAATAAGTTTGCTTTTAACGCACACATTGTGAGACTTATGGATGACAGCGCGAGATACTAGAGCACCTGCGCAAGCAACAAACTCTACAGCGCAAGCATCAAACGCTATTGCGCAAGGTACAGATCTGGTGCGCAAGCTCCGTGCGCTACAGCGCGAGCATCAAACTCTACAGCGCAAGCACCAAACTCTACAGCGCAAGCACCAAACTCTACAGCGCAAGCATCAAACTCTACAGCGCAAGGTCCAGAATCTGGTGCGCAAGCTCCGTGCGCTACAGCGCGAGCATCAAACTCTACAGCGCGAGCATCAAACTCTATTGCGCAAGGTCCAGGATCTAGTGCGCAAGCATCAAACTCTATTGCGCAAGGTCCAGAATCTATTGCGCAAGCTCCGTGCGCTACAGCACAAGCACCAAACTCTATTGCGCGAGCATCAAACTCCCGTGCGCAAGCGACTAACTCTAAAGCGTAAATCTTGTTTGCATTTGCTATAAAATTGCTTACATTTGTAGTACAATATAACCGCCTGCCTGTTATCGTTAATGCCTATTAACAAAAAACTATGGCTATGAAGAAACTTTACATTATTATTATGCTTGCCATTATTGGATTGAAGGGAAATGCACAAACTCCTAAATGGGTCTGGGCAAAAAGCGCGGGTGGAGCAGATCAAGATTTTTCAATGTCTGTTGCCGTGGATGCATTAGGAAATGCATATGAAACAGGATATTTTTTTAGTAACACTATTACCTTTGGTTCTATTATTCTTACGAAAACTAACACAGATATTTATGATGGAAATATATTTCTTGCAAAATATAATTCCTATGGAAATTTGCTTTGGGCAAAAAACTTTGGTGGAAATAGTGATGATAGAGCATATTCTGTTGCTGTTGATTCTTCTGGAAACTCTTATGTGACAGGAACTTTTATGAGCGATACAATTGCCTTTGATACTATTACTTTAGTTAGAACTAGTTCTGTGGATATTTTTCTTGCAAAATATGATCCTAATGGTAATGTCCTTTGGGCAAAATGCACAAATGGAACAGATGATGATTTTTCGACAGGGGTTACTGTAGATGCTATTGGGAATCCATTTGTGACGGGGTATTTTTATAGTCCCAATCTTATTTTTGGATCAGATACTTTGAAAAATGCTGATATTACCGGAGAGTCTTGGGATATTTTTCTTGCAAAATATAATTCTAATGGTAATGTATTATGGGCTAAAAGGGCAGGTGGTACTGATGATGATGTAGCAAATTCTGTTGCTATAGATGCTCATGGAAATGTATATTTAGCGGGTTATTTTGAAAGTGCCTCAATCGCCTTTGACACCATAATTTTGATAAATACTGGCTGTGAAAATAGTTTTGTTGTAAAATATGATTCCAGCGGGTATGCTGTATGGGCAAAAACCTCAACAGAAGGATGTAGTGGTGGTAATTCAATTGCTGTTGACATCTTGGGTAATAGCTATATAACTGGAACTTTCGGCGGTACTATTGTATTTGGCACTACAACTTTATCAAAAGGTGATATATTTATCTTGAAGTATGATAGTAATGGAAATACAGTTTGGGCAAAAAGTGCAGTTGGTACAGCTCAAGATTGGTCAAATTCAATTGCCGTAGATGATTCTGGGTATACGTATTTAACTGGTTATTTTGAAGGCGACTCTCTCACTTTTGACACTACTATTTTAAGGAATGCTGGTGCAGCAAACATTTTTCTTGCCAAATATAATGCAACTGGAAATTTACAATGGGCAAAAAGTATAGGTAGTACAGGTAGTGATGAGGCCTTATCTGTTGCAGTAGGTTCTTTAGGGAATATCTATTTAACTGGATTTTTTAGCAGTCCTAGTGTAGATTTTGGCTCCATAACATTAACAGATATTCGAAGCATTGATATTTTTATTGCAAAATTAAGCAACGATACAATAAATGGAAATAATGATTTTAGAAGCACATATAATACTTTTATTTATCCTAACCCTAATAATGGGAAATTCCAAGTATCCGTCATCCAGTATCCAGCATCAAGTATCGAGATATTTAATGTGCTTGGAGAAAAGGTTTACAGTTCACCGGTCACTGATAACTATTCACCGTTTACCATTAACATAGCCGATAGGCCCAGCGGGGTGTATGTAGTGGAGGTGAAGACGGAGAAAGGCGTTGTTGTAAGTAGGTTCATTAAAGAATAAATTCTTAAGAAGTAGGCAGCGGCAGTATGCACTATGCAGTCGGTTACTGCCTCCTGCTGTTGCTTACTGCATTCTTCTTCAAAATTTCACGTCTCGCTTTCATCGTGATAAGCTCCGTCGCAGAGATGCAAAGATTCAATTTCAATAAATTTCCAGTTTCTATTAATTTCATTAATGACTGCCTCCTGCTGCTGCTTACTGCTTACTTTTACAATGTATATATTTATCAGGGGAATATAGCCTTAGCTAATCCTGCTCCAGTTTGTCTTCTCCCTGTTCAGTTCGGCAATGCGCCTTGCAATGGGAATGTTTTCGGGCTTTGCCAGCGAAGGGTCTTTTTCCAGCAATTCAATGGCTACATTCCGCGCATAACGGAGCAGTTTTTCATCTTTTACTATATCGGCGAGTTTCAGGTCGAGTATACCGCTTTGCTGGGTGCCTTCAATATCGCCGGGCCCGCGGAGGCGAAGGTCCACTTCGGCAATTTCAAAACCATCGGTGGTTCGTACCATAGTTTCTATACGTTTCTTTCCATCAGAAGTCAGCTTGTGGCTTGTCATCAGTATGCAATACGACTGGTCGGCGCCCCTGCCAACTCTTCCGCGCAACTGGTGCAGCTGCGACAAGCCGAAACGCTCTGCATTTTCAATAACCATTACCGATGCATTGGCCACATCAACACCTACTTCTATAACGGTAGTGGCTACCATGATGTTGGTTTCACCTTTCACAAAACGCTGCATCTCGTATTCCTTTTCGCCCGGTTTCATTTGCCCGTGCACTATGCTCACGGCATAATCAGGCAGAGGGAATTCCCTTACAATGCTGTCGTATCCGTCCATCAGGAACTTCAGGTCGAGCGTTTCCGATTCGTTAATCAACGGGTAAACCACATATATCTGCCGGCCTTCCTTTATCTGCTTTTTCATGAAGCCGAAAACACGCAGCCTGTCGGAATCATAGGAATGAAGCGTTTTTATGGGCTTTCTTCCTGGAGGTAATTCATCAATAACAGATATATCAAGGTCGCCGTATAGCGTCATGGCAAGGGTTCGCGGAATAGGCGTAGCAGTCATTACCAGTATATGCGGGGGCTTTTCATTCTTTGTCCATAAGCTTGCCCGCTGCGCCACGCCGAACCTGTGCTGCTCATCTATCACCACAAAGCCAAGGTTTTTGAATTGCACTTTTTCTTCAAGTAGCGCATGTGTGCCGACTAAAATATGAAGAGAACCGTCTTCAAGCTGTTCGTGAAGCTTTTTCCTGTATGCTTTTTTAGTGCTGCCGGTAAGCAGTTCAACGGTCACGTTCATGGTGCCAAGCAATTTCTTTATGCTTTCAAAATGCTGCTGTGCCAGTATTTCGGTGGGAGCCATCAGGCACGACTGGTAATTATTATCGAGGGCGATAAGCATGCACATCAGGGCAACTATAGTTTTGCCGCTGCCTACATCGCCCTGCAGCAGCCTGTTCATCTGCATTTCCGAGCCAAGGTCATTCCTTATTTCCTTGATCACTTTTTTCTGGGCATTTGTAAGAGAGAAGGGGAGGTGATGATGAAAAAAATCGTTGAAGTAACTGCCAACAGTGGAAAATTTATACCCGTTGAATTTGGAAGTGCGGATCAATTTTAATTTCAGCAGTTTTAACTGAACAAAAAATAATTCTTCGAATTTCAGGCGTAGCTGGGCCTTCTGAAGCTTTTCGTGGTTAACAGGAAAATGAATATTCAACAACGCTTCTTCCCTTGGAATAAGTTTTAAGTTCTGAATTATTTCCGCAGAAAGGGTTTCGAGTATTTGTCCTTCAAGCGCAATTAGCAAGGTTTTCAGCAGCTTGCTGATCCCTTTGCTGTCGAGCCCTTTCGACTTAAGTTTCTCTGTTGAGGAGTAAAATGCCTGCAATGATGAAACAATGGGAGCATTATCATCGGCGGGCAATTCAACTTCGGGATGGGTTATATTAAGCTTTCCATTGAAATAAGTGGGTTTCCCGAAAATAACATATTGCTGTCCGGCCTTGAATTTATCCTTCAGCCACTTAAACCCGTTGAACCATACCAGCTCTATGGTGCCGGTTTCATCGCGGAATTGCGCATTCATCCTTATTATGCGCTTCCCGCCTGTCAGTTCTATTTTATCAATATATCCTTTGATCTGGACATAAGCCACATCGCTGTTGATCTCTGCAACCTTAAAGAATTTGCTTCTGTCAACATAGCGGAAAGGGTAATAGCCAACCAGGTCTCCGAAAGTAAAGACATCAAGCTCTTTCTTAAGCAATTCAGCCCTTTGCGGGCCAACGCCTTTAAGATACTCGATAGCTGTTTCGGAAATATGAGGCATGCTTACAGGATTATAAAAGTGTAAAAATAAAAAAACCGCAAACATCATTTACGGTTTCTTATCAAGTATAATTAACTTTCAGAATAAATATCGCAGGGAAATACAATAATCCAGGAAATCCCGTGCGGTTACATTAACATCATAATATGGCTTAATATCCGCGCTTAGCAGTAGTGGAACATGTGGCAACTTCCATTCCACGCCGGCAATAAAATCAACTCCGGCTGCGAAATTTTTCCCTTGTTTATTTTCATTACCACTTGCCGGAAATGCACCTGCATGCACACCTGCTCCAAGAAAGAATCCAACATTTGCCAATTCAATGTTAATATTATGGTTGCTGAAATGGACTTCATATAACAATGTGCCGCACCAGCCACTGAATTCATGTGCAATAATTAAATCGCCTGCGCCACGCGCCCTGGGGGCAAAATACCGAATAGCTGTAACTCCGAATGAAGTACCAAATCTTGCTCCGATTCCGGTCAGGTATTGAGCTTGTGACTCCAATGAAATCAACCAAAGCATCAACAAACTCAATAATAAATAAATTCTGTTTTTCATAAGCCAGTTTTATGAAAATAAAAGTACACAATTATAAGGCTTAAATCAAGTAATTTCCTGTTTTTTTATGATAAAGATTTTCACAATATCTTTCTGTTATTTATTTTAAAATAAAAAAGGCTGTCGTTTTATGACAGCCTTTTATTAAATAAGATTCGTTTAGTATTCCCAGAGATCATGCTCAAAAAGGAAAATATCATTTTTTATTCTCTCAGATTCAAGCAATGCATCCATACCTCTTGCATATTCTGAAATTTTCCTGTCATAAACATTCGATTCCTTATAAATATAGCTGTTGAACATTCTTTTAAAGAAAACATCTTCATAGGTTCTCCTATCTGCATCATTAAAGCGATTGAACACTTCTGCCTTTGCAAATATAGGCCTTGCATCAGGGAAATAAATCCAGAATAAAGGTTCATCTCCTTTTTTGGTAACTTGATCGGATTCAAAAAGTTCAATAATTGGACAAATTCCAATAATCCTTACGTCCATAACAGAACGTTGTTTGTCAAAAAACCAGTCTTCTTTCAACCTAAACTGCTTAACTGTTTGAGGATCGAAATTTTTTGCAATAACAGTATCTTTTAATTTTGTTTGCCCGGGATTTGCGGGATCGGGAACTTCAATTTGTGTTGAATCACGCTTATTCAATAATTTCATGATCTGAACGTAAGTTTCAGGAATCAGAAATTCTTCACTCATAGGTTCGTAAGCAGTAATTGCACCTTCCTTAAGTCCATCAAATATAACCTGTATCAAACTCTTTCTGCCGTTTTGGGGACTTACCGGATAAAAAAACGGTTGATTAATTTTCTCCCTCATATCAATAACACGCCAGATACGTTTTGTCCAGAAAACATCAGCTTCTCTTAAAGGAGTATAAGGAATAGGCTTCCTGTTAATATCAGATATTTTATCATATACCCCATCTCTGGGAGGACTATCCATTATCTGCGCATTAATGCTTTTATTATTAAGCATTAAGCTTATCAGAATAAACGTTATAATTCCTGTCTTTGACATATACCCTCCTATATACTATTAATTTAATTTTAAATTTATTGGAGACAATAAACGAGTAGTCCCATCTGGTCCTTTAGCTTTAATATCTTCTAAATATATCCTAGTTCCAAGTGTAGCGTTGTTGATTTTAGTCACCATATCACCTGTAAGCATATTTCCGGTAGCAGGTGTTGGAATAATGTCGCCTTTGTAATTAATTAAAAAAGTAAAAGATGTAATAATAAAAGTAAGGTCGAAATCAAAGCCATCAAGTTTTGCAACTAACATTCGGGATGCAGCTAATAAATTTTTATTAATTAAGCCGGATTTTATACCACCGATATAAGCGACAGGGTCAGGTACCCGCTTAACACGAAATTTAGAGGAACCCATTGATTGAGTTTTTCCACCCATTTCAGCTGCCACATTAACAGTAGTTTCGGTATAACCGGTACTTACTTTTACATTGTATTTGCCAGCACCTTGTGCGGGAGTTAATGTTCCCGCAGTAATACTTGGCCTTACTAAATCACTTGCCACACCGGGTACGGAAAT
Organism: Bacteroidales bacterium; assembly: GCA_050013795.1. GTDB lineage: Bacteria > Bacteroidota > Bacteroidia > Bacteroidales > CG2-30-32-10 > CAWHOW01. The sequence goes on along the minus strand of JBEKEO010000003.1, from coordinate 11,248 downwards.
AGTTACAGGATTATCAACGCCAATATAAAACACATTCATTTTATCGGCAGAAACAGTGGCAGAAGGCTGGGCAACAATATAATCGCTTTTGAAGGGATATACCTTTGTATTGCCTGATGGATCTTTAACTTTTATAACACCGCTGTACTTTTTTTCGCCAATTCCTGAAGCAGGTACTTTATAAACACCCATGCCTTCACTAAAAGATGAGCTGTCTAAGGTCATTACATCCGAACCATTTGCTAACCCTGTATTCGTATCAATACTGCTGCCAATTAAAATATCGGGATTCTTTTTACTATCATAAGCTGCAACGAAAATTTCAGCTTCATAATCGCTTCCCAAAAGAACATAATTGGATTTGGGAACAACTTTGGCAACAATTTTATCAAATTTAAAATCGCTGGCATCAACATTTGAATATAACTTGGAAATAACGTCACCTTCAACGGTTTTAACATCAATCAGCATTTTATTCAATAAAGCCACATCACCAACAAGTACTGTGTGATAAAAATTATTATTGATCCAGCTCTGCATTTCATCTTCGGTGTAACTATATACATCATTTGTATTAAAAGGAAAATTTTTCTCGGCATTTATTTTATCTTTACCTTCAAGTAAACCTAACATATCTTTTTTGAATTGATCCAATTTATCCTTTAATATTTTAGCATCACCATTTGATCCGTCTTCGGAATACCCGATAAGTATTTCCATAGGTTTATCATAACTGTCCTTGGCTTCAATACTTGCTACTTTCATAGTATCTGCGTTTGTCCATTTTACCGGATCTTCAGTTTTATCTTTAATGCCAAATTCGGTGTAAGCAATAATCTTTGTTCTAAGTTCCGAAATAAATTTTGCCAGATCTTTGGAGTAATTTTGAGCTTTAATTGCTTTATCAAGGTATGGTTTTACCTTACCGGCATTATTCATATATGCTTTCTGAAAATTAGAATATATCAGATCATTTTTATTTGTTGTGTTTTCCTGACTTGTTTTTAGCCCTTGGTTTACAATAACAAATGCGTTAAGGATGTCCTTTGAAACATTAAGTGCCAGAAGTGCTGTCAACACCAAATACATCATACCAATCATCTTCTGACGCGGGGTTTCTTTATAACCAGCCATATATTAATCTTGTTTTATAAAAATTAAAAAAACATTAATTCATTACTACCTGTTTACATTAACATTCATAGCTGCTAACATATTGCCATAAACATTGTTAAGGGCTGAAAGATTTTTAGTGAGGGTAGCAATCTCGTTTTTAAACTTCAGGGTATTTTCATTTGATTCACCCAGATTATTCATAAACTGGTTTAGTGTATCCTGGAGTTTATTTGTTGCCTGTAATTGAGCGTCTGTTCCTTTTAATTGAAGTTCATATACTGAATTAAGAGCAGCTAAATTAGTAGATACTTTTTGGATTTGTTCTCCATACGCTTTACTATCAACAGCAGAAAAATCCAATGCTTGTGCTGATTTAGTTAATGACTCAGCCGATTTAGAATATTGTAGGGCTAATTCATTGGCTGACTTTGTAGCAGATTTAATACTGTTAACATACTCACCAGAAGCGCCTAGATCTGATTTAATGACATCAGCAGCTTGGTTATAAGCACCAGCTAAAGTTGAAGCTGACTGAGATGCATTTTTAATGCTGCTTACATATTCTTCAGAAGCAAAAACATCTTTATTTAGAACGTCAGCAGTCTTTTTATAAGAGTCTGTAAGTTCGCCAGCAGATTTAGAAGCCCCTTTTACGTTTTGCACAAATTCATTTGTAGCAATAGATGCATCAGAAACATCTGATAATTTAGAAGTGGTATCATTAAGTTTACTTAAACCACTTCCTAAACTTGCTATTAACTCAGGCCCGATCTTGGCTTCTTCAAGCATCTTGTCTAATTCCTCGGTAATACTTTTTTTCTCAGAACCTTCTTCATCATGATACATCCCTGCTAATTCGGGATAAACAAGGCTCCAGTCCGGCTCAACATGAGGGGGCTCAAATGCAGAAAAGAAGAATATTAAAGCTTCAGTCCCCAACCCAACACAAAGCATAACACCTGAACCTTTGTAATGCTGAATTTTAAACAAAGCTCCAACGATAACAACTGATGCGCCCCAGCCATATAGCTTGGCCATGAAGTTTTTAAATTTCTTACTTCTGACGAGATTCTTCATAATTCATTTTATTGTTTAATTTGTTTATATTTTATTTTTATTTGTTGTTGTTTTATTAAATTTTCTAATTGAAAACATTTGATGCATTAGGACCATCGCCTTTATCACGTCCTAAATAAGTTTCAACGCATCTGAAACCAATGTAACATTTAGCAGTATCCTGATATTCGTATGAACGAGTACTAGTCTGTAAAAAATATCCAACATCTTTCCATGAACCACCCCTTATTACTTTTCTTTTTAAAACCGGAGAGTCAGTGTCTTTAGCCTCATATGAATAATCCATATTCAGGTCATGTGCAAAATTATAGGCAGATTCATCAAATGCATCACGACACCATTCTGAAACGTTTCCTGCCATATCGTATAATCCATAGTCATTGGGAGCATAGTGACCAACAATAAGTGTCAGAACACCACCATCATCAGCATAATTTCCTCGTAGAGGTTTGTAATTACCAAGGAAGCATCCATTACTATTTCTAATATAAGGACCTCCCCAAGGATATGGGCTAAGATCAAGCCCGCCACGTGCTGCCCATTCCCATTCAGATTCAGTAGGCAAGCGAAAATCATTAACAAAAGTTTCATCATGGCCCTGTAGGTAGCTATTTAATAATTGAGATCTCCAGATACAAAAAGCTCTAGCCTGAACCCAACTAACGCCGACAACAGGATAGTTATCATAAGCAGGATGCCAGAAATACATTTGCGTCATTGGTTCATTGAAAGAATATGTATAATCATGTACCCAAGCTAAAGTATCAGGATAAACATTGATGAGCCCCTTTTTAATATAAACAGATCTGTCTTTTAGTCCTTGTGGTCGATTGTTATTTAAGCCTCCGGCTTGAATATTCCCCTGAGTGAAATCCTTCGAGGCTGCTGATTTAAAATCAATATAATAATATTCATAATTAAGTAAACGAGGATCTATTTCTTTTCTCCTGTAAAATTTTTCGTGTTCGGGAATGTACATGGTAGCAAGAATATCACGTTGTTCTTCATCTCTGCCATCACCCCAATTAATGTCTGATTCCCAGTTAATATATGGAGGATCATAAGTTTCTCCAGTTTCATCGTTTCCTGTGATAAGCTGGTCTTCAATTGATTCGCCTAATTTTCGATGGGCAATTGAGTCCCTGACCCAATAAACGAATTGCCTGTATTCATTATTAGTAATTTCAGTCTCGTCCATATAAAATGCCTGCAGCGTGACTGTTTTTGATCCAGATATTTGAGCATACGGAACATCCTGATCACTGTTTCCCATGTTGTAACATCCCTGAGGAATAAACAACATACCATAAGGATCTGGTTGATACCATTGTTCTCTACCTTGAACGCCAATCAAATATCCTTTGCCTGAGTGGTCACACCCACCGAACAAAATGATCACCGATAAAAATAAAAGTATTTTTTTCATGGCAACTCCTATATTTATGTTTTTCTTAAAATCATAAACGTAAATTTATATAAAATATTGTACACGTTTATAATTTTTATTTGTTTTTACGTTATTAAATTATAATGGTTACATTATTAAATATTATAAGAATCTAGTATTATGATAACTTTCAGGATGAAGTTCGTGCATCACCTTTAAGCAATAATGAACCATAATTTCATGACTCCCACTGCTACGATGATTCTTACCCATTGCAGAGGTAGTAATATCGTAAGAATATCCAACAAGAACACCTTTATAAACATTCATCCCTATCATAAGAACTACAGCATCACTTGGTCTCCAGCTAACCCCTCCCCAAAAGTTGTTGTTATATTTTAAAAGACAATTAATATCAAATTGGGTAGAAGCTAAATCAGATTTTATCAATACAGAAGGATCGATTTCTAAAGAAGGATTGCCGGGTAATGGATAATAATAACCGGCAGAAACATAATAATGGCGTGTTAACATTGGATCTGCCAAAGGAGATGGATATTTAATCTTTGATTGAAAAAGTTGATCTGCAGAAACACCAAAATATAATTTATTCGGGATATTATAAAAAAGACCACCAGCCATGTCTGCTGCTATATTTCCTTGTTTCGATTGCGAATTTAGTAAGGGATCGCCTGAATCTATAGGGTGAAAACCAGCGAAATTAATTTTTTCATTATAAAAACCAACCTGAGCACCAATACCCAATGTTCCCGGGCCAGCTGCAAGATGAAACGAATAAGCCAATTTGAAATCAGTATTGTTTTCAAGGCCAAGTTGGTCGCTCATTATAGTAACACCAACCCCACCATGAATCGGGTTCACATTACCATCAACAGATAATAAGTATGTTTTCGGCCAAACACTACCGTTGTAAGGGTCTGAAAAGCCTACCCACTGCTGTCGCGCAAAAGCTGTTGCGCAGATAGCATTATTCATTCCGGCATATGCAGGATTGATAGCCATGTTATTGAACATGTTTTGACTAAATTGAGCTTCTTGCTGGCCAAAGGCCGTAACAACAGCAAAAAAGAGAAATAAAGAAGTAATATTTCTTTTCATATATAAAATGTTTATTTAATACTGCCTGTTAGTAAAAGGACTGTAAAATAACAAAAATCTTTTTTAATTAACAAAATGTTGTTCGTTGTTTTTGTTAAAAAAAATGTATAATACTCTTTTTCAACATGTTTTCAGAGACATTATACTTGCCTTTTTTTATAAAGTTTCGGTAAAAATATGAATTTTTTAACAATTTCACATAATTACCAGTAAATTTTTGAATAGTGGAACAAAAATCAAAAAAGCTACATGAGTTTTTGATACACTTGCCACCATCGGTCAGGCATCTCTTCTTTGAGGGCAGTTTGGTAATCTTTATAAGAACAGGGAACAAGATAATGCCGTTCGTATTTACTTTTTAGGTTTGTTGGACAAGGAACTTCCATCCACCATCTATCACTTTTTTTGCTTTTATAAAAAATGATTTCATATTTATGATCTTTAATGGAAACCCTGTATTTCAAATATGCATCTTTTTCTTTTAAAGGGAAATCATGTTTGCGGTTATAAAAACCATCAATAAAATACCAGATCATTTGAGCAACCAAATGCGCTGTTTGCCCACCGCTATCGTATGTTGGATTTAATTCATAAAATCCGATTGATGTAAGTTTGTCACTAAGTCCGGCATAACGAGTTATCTGGCATGCTTCTTCTCCATAGAACCCATTGGGCGAAGCATTTGCATTTCCCGGAGCATCGGACTGCCTTATCGATGAAATATCAAAAGTTAATAGATCTGCATTCCTCACAAATGGTTCAACTTCTTCAAGGCTGGCTCTTACATAACCGAGCCGGTAAACATCAAAATAAAGTTTCCCCATCAGTTCTATTGCATCCTGATCAGCAAAATAGGTCTGATATCCGATGTTTGTATAATTAAATAAAAAATTAGGTTGATGCATGATGATCTTGCTCAGGTATGCTTTTGAGCTGATCTCCTGTTCAGCTTTGCCTAGATCAAAACTTGAATCGACCGATGCAATATTGATAATTTGTCCGAGGCTTTCATATGCAAGGTAATTTGCGAAAGTGATGTCTTGCGAACCCCCTATAATTACAGGTATTATATGGGTTTTTAGCAATTCCGATAAAACAGTTTTTACCGCAAAAAATGTATCTTCTATTTCATGGCCTTTTTTAATATTTCCTAAATCTGCAATTCTTGTTTTAATATTCCCCTGATAAAGCATATAAAGAAATTCACGAACCTGATCGGGAGCCATAGACGTTCCCTGGTTATTAACAGAATTCCTGTCTTCCTTTACACCAAGAATTGCTATGTCAATACCATCAAGGGACGGGAAATGTCTTTCATCTGAAAAAATATCGATAGAATCACTAAGTTTTCCAGGGTGATATTCTCTGCTGAAGTTTTTTTCTTTTAACTGAACCGGCTCAAAATATATAGAAATATCCATGATTAATGATTATTTCTTACGTTTCCCTTTAGTCTTTTTGGTTTCACCTTTATCTTGTTCTTCGGCTATTTTAAGGCAGTCAGCAAGAGTGAGCGTTTCTGGGTCAGGGGCTTTATCCTTAGGAATTTTGTAATTATTTTTATTGACGGTGATATAAGCTCCCCACCGGCCTTTCAATACTTTTACGTCTTTGTTTTCCGGAAACTCTTTTATTAACTTATTGATGTCTTTTTCCCTCTTTTCAAGAATAAGCTCAATAGCCCTGCTTTCGGTGATGGTGATAGGATCGTCGGTTTTCTTTAATGAATAAAACCCGTTTTTATGCTTAATATATGGTCCAAAACGGCTAATGGAAACAGTCATTTCAGCATCTTCAAAACTGCCGATTTTTTTCGGGAGTTTAAAGAGTTCCATGGCTTCATCCAATGTGATGGTATCTATGCTTTGTCCCTTAAGTAATCCTGCAAATCTTGGTTTTTCTTTTTCGGGGTTTTCGGTATCACCAAGCTGAACAATAGGACCAAATCTGCCAATCTTTACAAATACATTTTTACCGGTTGCAGGATCAATGCCAAGTAATTTTTCTCCGCTTATTCTTTCGGAATTTTTTGCTGTTTTCTCAACTTGTTTATGGAATGGGAAATAAAATTCACTGATTACTTTATTCCATACTTTCGTCCCTTGAGCTATTTCGTCAAATTCTTTCTCCACATCAGCGGTAAAATTATAATCAATGATATTATCAAAATACTGAATAAGGAATTTATTTACAAGAGTACCTATATCAGTGGGAAACAGTTTTGATTTTTCGAAACCGGCAACTTCTGATTTTACCTGTTCACTTATTTTGTCTTTTTTAAGAACTATTGATGTAAAGTTTCTTGAAACACCCGGCCTGTCTTCAATTACAACATATCCTCGTTTCTGAATGGTACTAATGGTAGGCGCATATGTTGAAGGACGACCAATTCCAAGTTCTTCAAGCTTTTTTACAAGGCTTGCTTCCGAATATCTGGGAGGATGCTGCGTGAATCTTTCTAATGCCAAGATATCTTTCAGCATCAGAAGTTCTCCTGTTTTCAAAGGAGGCAGCATATTTTTCTGCGCTTCGTCTTCTTCGTCATCAGAAGATTCCATGTAAACTTTAAGGAATCCCTCAAATTTCAGTACTTCTCCGCGGGCAATGAACTTCTCCGGAGTTGTCGAAATATCAATGCTTACATTTGTTTTCTCAAGTTCGGCATCACTCATCTGAGAAGCAACGGTGCGCTTCCATATCAGGTCGTATAAACGTTTCTGGGAACTTTCACCTTCAATATTTTGTTGATTAAGATAAGTGGGACGTATTGCTTCGTGCGCTTCCTGTGCTCCCTTGGATTTTGTTACATACTGCCTTGTCTTGACATATTCGCTGCCAAATAAAGAAGTGATTTCTTTTTTAGCCATGCCCAATGCAAGATTTGAAAGATTTACAGAATCTGTCCTCATGTAAGTGATCTTCCCTGATTCGTAAAGCTGCTGTGCAATGGTCATTGTTTTCGAAACTGAAAATCCAAGTTTCCTGCTTGCTTCCTGTTGCAAGGTAGATGTAGTAAACGGAGGAGGAGGTGATTTTTTTGCCGGTTTTGTTTCGATGGATTCTATTTTGAAATCAGCGCCTATACATTTTTTTAGAAATGCAACAGCTTCTTCTTTCTTGCTGAACCGACTGGGTAATTCTGCTTCAAGAACAACAGGATGTCCGTTTTTATCAATATCGAAGTTGGCAGTTACTTTATATGCCGATGTTGTATTAAATGTTTTTATTTCTTCTTCCCTCTCAACAATTACTCTTACTGCCACCGACTGAACACGCCCTGCGGAAAGCGACGGTTTTACTTTTTTCCAAAGCAATGGAGATAATTCAAAACCGACAAGCCTGTCGAGCACTCTGCGTGCCTGTTGTGCATTTACAAGATCTATGTTTATTGTTCTTGGGTTTTCAACTGCTTCGATAATTGCCGATTTGGTGATCTCATGAAAAACGATACGTTTTGTTTTTTTAACATCAAGCTTCAACGCTTCTGCCAGGTGCCATGAAATAGCTTCTCCTTCACGGTCCTCATCAGTAGCAAGCCAGACAACTTCTGCGCCCTTGGCTAATTTCTTCAGTTCGGTAATAATGGTCTTTTTTTCATCCAGCAACTCGTAGGTCGGCTTGAAATTATTTTTTATATCTACACCAAGTCCCAGAGTATCCTCCTTGGTCTTACTTTTTGAAAGGTCGCGCACATGTCCCATGCTTGATTTTACCACAAAATCTTTCCCAAGGAAACCTTCAATTGTCTTTGCTTTTGCAGGTGACTCAACGATGACAAGGTTTTTTACCATTTGAATATTTTTAAAAAATTACGGTTGAAAATTCCTGCAAAGAAAACGAATTACTTTATTCAAAGCCAATATTTTTTTTATTTCTTCCTGTAAATTGTATAATAAGGTGTCGTTTTTTGCTTAGTTTTGCTGACTGTTTAAAGCTTTTAAAAAAATCTTTTTTGGGATGTTTCCATTTTTGAAGTGAGCGAAAGGAAATTTTATATAGAAACTTACGGCTGCCAGATGAATTTTTCCGACAGCGAGATCATCGCTTCGGTAATGAAGGATGCTGATTTCAGTTCTACTACTGATGTTAAAGAAGCCGATGTTATTTTCGTTAATACCTGTTCAATAAGGGAACATGCGGAACAGCGTGTCAGGAAAAGACTATCGGAATTAAAATCATACAAAAAAAAGAAACCGCATTTGCTTATAGGTGTTCTTGGATGCATGGCAGAAAGGCTGAAAGAACAACTGCTCATTGATGAAAGATCGGTGGATATGATTGTAGGGCCTGATGCTTACCGTGATCTTCCAAAGCTTATTAATATCGCTGACGAAGGGCAAAAAGTAATAAATGTAATCTTGTCTGCCGACGAAACTTATGCCGACATCAATCCCGTGAGGCTTGGCAGCAATGGGGTTTCTGCTTTCATCTCCATTATGCGCGGCTGTGAAAATTATTGCGCCTATTGCGTTGTACCTTATACGCGCGGGAAAGAGCGCAGCAGGAATCCCGAGACAATTCTTAGTGAAGCAAAAGAATTATTTAAAAATGGTTACAGGGAAATCACCTTGCTTGGACAAAATGTAAATTCCTATAAATGGGAAAGCAATAGTTTTGATTTTCCTGCTCTGCTTGAAAAAGCAGCACTGATCGATCCATTGCTAAGGATAAGGTTTGCCACATCGCACCCGAAAGACTTATCTAATGATCTGCTAAAGATTATTTCATCATACCCGAACATCTGTAGCTCCATTCATCTACCTGTACAGTCAGGCAGTACGAGGATATTGAAAATGATGAACAGGAAATATACCCGCGAATGGTACATGGACAGGATAGAAGCCATAAGAGAATATATTCCCGGCTGCGCCATCAGTACGGATATTATTTGCGGTTTCAGTACTGAAACTGACGACGACCATAATGATACTCTTTCGCTGATGGAATGGGCGAAATTTGATTATGCTTATATGTTCAAATATTCTGAACGCCCCGGCACCGCTGCTGCAGGTAAGTATAAGGATGATGTTCCGGAAGTAGTGAAATCCAAACGTTTGCAGGAAGTGATAGAATTACAACAAAAACTTTCGCATGAAAGCAATAAACAAGATGTAGGCAATACTTTTGAATTGCTTGCCGAAGGCGTATCACGCAAATCCAAAGATTTTCTTTCAGGCAGAAACAGCCAGAATAAGGTGATAATATTTCCCAAGAAGAACTTTAAAGCCGGCGACTATGTGAATGTAAAAGTAATACGCTGCACTCCCGCTACGCTTATTGGGGAAGACATTTAAAAAAGATTTACTGATGACGTAGCTACAAGCTACGACAAACGAAGCTTATAATAGCACATTCGGGACTCCCGTTGACACATAAGGAACTTAAATTAGCAAATTATAAGCTCATTTTGTCACATCAGGAACTCAAGTTGTCACAAATTGAATTCAACTTGACACATTATGAACTCCTGTTAACACATAAGGAACTAATGTAAGCACATCATAAACTCAAATTGTCACAAATTGAACTCAAGATTACACATTATGAACTCAAAATGACACATCATGAACTCAAGATGTCACATTATAAACTCAAAATGTGTCAAATTAAACTCAAATTGACACATTTTAAACTCAAGATGTCACAAATTGAACTCAAGTTGACACATCATGAACTCAAAAAGACACAAATTGAACTCCTGATGTCACATTTTGAACTCCTGTTCACACATTATGAGTTTCGGCATACATATTTACGCCGGTTTGTGCGTAATTATGAACTCCGAATACTTGTTATTGCACCACTGCATACAAAATAGTGCTGCTCCATACTATGGGATCGGTTCCATAGACATAAACAGGCGTTACCCTTTTCTTTTTGCCGCTTTTGGTTGAAAGCGGGGAAACAGCTTTCGACACTTCTTCAGCAGGCAGTACACTGGCATGCGAAGTGAGTATCAGGCCATACTGCACAGCCAGTATGTCGCCGGTTTTGAGTCCGCCGCCCGTAATAAGCAGTTCGGTTTTTGAAATAGGAACGGATGGGTTCCATGAAGCCGGAAGCACCCCCTCGGCAGTTGTTTTAGCGCAGCGCGACACATAAATGGCGCCCCTGCCGGCATGCGGAAACTGAATCAGGGCATTTCCTTTAGCAGAAGGCCGCTGCCTGAAAGTATTCGCTGATTTGTGCCCTTTCCCCTGCGGTAAAAATCCCACATGAGTAAGCTCGGCAATGCCTTTTGACACATCACCTGCCGCAACCGCTATCTGGTTGCTAATGGTTTCAACCTGGTTGGCTAAGCCATCGAGCAGGGTAAGCAGCTCGTTTCTTGCCGCCGTTTCCTGGTCGGCCGTGGTGGTGGCAGGTTTGGTTTGCCTTCCCGAAACAATGTTAAGCAAAGCTGTAGCTTTTGCTTTAAGCACCGTATCCGTTACCGCCGGATACACCGGTGGAGTGGCGGTGGGATTATTCAGGTTTGTGTCGCCTGTTGTAACAATTCCATTCGAAAATCCGCACAGGTGAACGGTATCCGCTTCATGATACGCCCGT
>JBEKEO010000002.1:0-51191 GCA_050013795.1 Bacteroidales bacterium | reverse complement strand
AACAAGTTTACGCACACCATTGGAGATAAATTATTCGAATGGTTTCGCTCCGGTAAAAAAATAAAGGAACACTGTACGCCTTATCTCAGCTTCAGCACAGGCTTCCGTACTGCGGAATACAACAGGGATATGAAAGATGGTGAAGCCGTGATCTTCGCTATTAAAATGTTTCCTATGAATGTCTATATAACAACTGAAGTGATGGATCATGTCCTTGAATGCATTATTGCAGCAAGGGATGATGTGATGACCGAACAAGGAATTCAAAAACTGATTGCATCCTGAATGGAATTCTTATTTTATTAATAAGTTGTGAAAAATTCTACCCCATATAAATATTTATTCTCCAAAGGGATTGACCGGTATTTTACTGGTGTTACCAAAGCTTTCAAATTTGTACTTCGTTTTTTTAAAGAAGCTTTTCATCCTCCTTTTCATTTGCGTGAAATTATCAACCAATGTTATGAAATCGGTGTAAAATCACTTCCCTTAATTGCGCTTACAGGTTTTATTACAGGAATAGTTTTCACAAAACAATCAAGACCATCATTATCTGAATTTGGAGCCACTTCATGGTTGCCATCTCTAATGGTAATTGCTATAGTGAGAGCATTAGGATCATTGATCACCGCATTGATTTGTGCCGGAAAAGTAGGTTCCAGCATTGGCGCTGAATTGGGTTCGATGAAAGTATCAGAGCAGGTAGAGGCGATGGAAGTATCTGCTATTAATCCATTCAAATACCTTGTGGCTACACGCGTAATCGCTTGTACTATCACAATACCGATTTTAAGCTTGTTTTGTGGTTTTGTGGCACTTATGGGTTCATATTTCAATATTCATTCCAATGAAACTACAAGTATTATAACATTCTTAAATAATGGATTTTCATCAATCTCTTTCCTTGATGTATTTTCTTCAATAATCAAATCAATTGTTTTTGGATTCACCATTGGTATCATCGGTTGTTATAAAGGGTATAATGCTTTGAATGGAACACAGGGTGTCGGGAGAGCAGCCAATGAAGCAGTTGTTCTCTCCATGTTCCTCATATTTGTTGAAGAAGTTGTAATTGTGCAAATAGCCAACTGGATAAGGTATTTTTAATATAATGAAAAAACAAGATACAAAAACAAACCAAGAACCAGTTATTTCTATCAGAGGATTGTATAAATCGTTTGGTGAGTTGAAAGTTTTAAATGACATTAATCTGGATGTTTTTAAAGGAGAAAATATGGCTGTGCTAGGACGTTCAGGTTCAGGAAAGTCAGTTCTGATTAAAATTCTTGTCGGGTTATTGCTTCCTGATAAAGGTATAGTAAAAGTACTGGGAAATGAGGTTGATAAATTAACCGGGAAAGAATTAGATGCTTTACGCTTGCGGATTGGATTTTCATTCCAGAGCAGTGCTTTGTATGATAGTATGAATGTGCGTCAGAATCTCGAATTTCCATTAACGATGAATAAGAAGAACCTAGATAAAACAGAAATCAATACAGCTATAGAAGAAGTACTGGATGCTGTTGATTTAAAAGATAAAGCAAATGAAATGCCATCTGATCTTTCGGGGGGGCAACGGAAAAGAATAGGAATTGCACGGACATTAATTCTCAAACCTGAGATTATGTTGTATGACGAACCCACTTCAGGATTGGATCCCACTACGTGTGAAGAAATAAATAAACTAATTAATGAAGTTCAGAAAATGTACAATACTACTTCCATCATTATTACCCATGATCTTACCTGTGCAAAAGAAACAGGCGACAGGGTAGCCATGTTAATTGACGGGAAATTTTTGAAGGTCGGAAAATTTAAAGAAGTATTTGAATCAAATGACGAACAGGTAAAGAGTTTTTTCAATTATAATTTTATACAATAAATCATGAATGAACCTGTAAATAAGCGTGCAACAGTAGTTGGCCTTTTCATTATTGTAGGAATATTATTCCTGGCAGGCGGAATAATGACAATAGGTAACCTGCACTCTACCTTTTCAAAGAAAATGACTATTTCAACTATATTCAACGATGTGAATGGGTTAAAATCAGGAAATAATATCTGGTTCTCAGGAGTAAAGATAGGGGCGGTAAAAAAAATGGAGTTCCACGGAAAGTCGCAAGTAAAAGTGATCATGGACATTGATATAGAATCAAAACAATATATCCGTCAAGACGCCAAAGTAAAAATAAGCACTGATGGCTTAATCGGGAATAAAATTCTTGTAATCTATGGCGGTACTGCTCAATCTCCAGAAATTTCAGAAGATGATACGCTTTCTAATGAAACATTATTATCTACAGAAGATATCATGAAAACTTTCCAGCAAAGCAATCTAAATATTCTGGCTATTACAAAAAAACTGGCTAACGGTGAAGGAACAATAGGTAAGCTGATGAACAATGATTCAATTTATTACAGTATTTCTTCCGTTGCAAATTCACTTCAGGCGGCTTCTGCTAAAGCACAAATACTCATTTCGTCTCTCGCTAATTTCAGTGAAAAGCTGAACAAAAAAGGGACATTGGCTAATAACTTAGTAACAGATACAGTGGTATTTAATTCTTTAAAAACTTCTGTCTTTCATTTACAAAGTGTTGCCGACACTGCAAAAGTGTTCATTAATAACCTGAAAGATGCGAGCGCTAATTCAAAGAGCCCTTTAGGAGTTTTGTTGCATGATGAACAAACAGGCACTACTTTAAAAGCAACTATAAGCAACTTAGACAGCAGTTCAAAAAAATTAAATATAGACCTGGAAGCGCTTCAACATACCTTTTTATTGAGAGGGTATTTCAGGAAAGAGGCAAAGAAGAATGGGAATTGAAAATGTAGGATGTTTGATAATAGAATAAGCTGATTATACTGATTTTTTTAATATGAACGATGAAAACAAAAGCTTTTCTGATTGTTTATTTTTTATTGATGTCCCTTGCAACCATAAACAGTAATGCACAAGATGCTTCCTCGACACCAAAGAATACTTCAGTTAAAACAATTTGGGATATACCTCACAAAACCCTTTCGCAAAAATGGATGTGGATGCCCAGAAGCACTGCTTTTATTATTACCAAAGAGCGAACCGTTAATTACGATACGGATTATATTAAATCTTATTATAAGCGATTAGTAATTACATTACCAATATCAACACGGTTATTAAAATTCAGTTTAATGGATTTGAATAGCGGAAACAAATTAATTTTTGTGCCCAACTTGCAATATGATTTAGGTATAGGCGTATGTTCAAGATGGGTAAGCTTTATTGTCAATACGGGTGTAAAAATATTTACTAAAGATAATGATATTAAAGGTACAACAAAATATCATGATTTTCAATTAAATCTTTATGGCAGGAAAATTACTACTGATATTTTTGTGCAAAATTATAGCGGGTTTTACATTAAAAATTCAAAATCATACAACAATTATATTAGCGATACCCTATACGCAATACGTTCCGATGTGAGGGCTTCAAACATAGGAGTAAGTAGTTATTATATTGTAAATAACAAAAAAATCTCTTACAGAAATTCATTTGCGTTTGCGGAGCAACAGAAAAAAAGTGCAGGTTCGCTTTTACTGGGTATATATTATTTTTATTTTGATGCAAGCGGCAATCCATCTCTTGTTTCTTATCCTTTCAGTAGCAGTTTCAATACACTTTCCTTAATTCGCAGCGGACGTATACAAAACTTTGGATTGAACCTGGGATATATTTATACACTTGTTTTTCTTAAAAAGTGCTACGCCACTGCCTCGCTTGTTCAAGGTATTGGTGGAGAACAAGTGAATTACGCTCGTGATGATAATTCTGCTTATCATCATTTTTTTTTCGGTACAGGAAAATCAGATGTTAGGTTTGCTTTAGGATATGATAACGGAAGATATATTGTTGGCGCAATGGGAATGTTTGAATATTTTTTATCTATCGGAAAAGTGAATTCAAATATTGATTATAGTTTTGGTAAATTCATGATATTTGTAGGTTACCGCTTCTCTATTTTAAAAGCCGAACGAAAACTACTTCATTCTTTAAAACTGATTGATTATTGACGTTAGAGGTTTACAGGTATAAGGTATATAGGCGAAACGTCGATTTTTATAGAATTCATTAGTAATTTTGCAGTAAACATAATTTTTTATAAGTTTTTTTAATTTTTAAACTCATATTTTTTTGTCGCTTTATGCATAACTTACTTATTGCTTAACCTTTATAGTGACCTATTTACGGTTTTTGTGTAGATTACTTCACCTTTTACACATTGTTAATTCCTACAGAGTTAAAAACGTTCTCATTCTAATAATTTCCAGTTTCGGCATAGTTCTTTGAAGTATTCGGTTAATAATATGCACAATCATTATAAGGTTATTGCATTTCCTTACAATCCGCCAGAAATTAAGGCTTTTTTAGGTGAGGTAGTGAGTGAATTTTATGTTTTTGATTTGAGAACAAGCTTGCCTTGCCGGCAGGCGGTTGGGAATGAAATTAATAGAAATTGGAAAATTTAGGTTATTTTCTGTGCATAAATTTCTTTTTTTGTGTTGATATATGCACTGAATATTTGTTGGGTATAATTTTTTGCCCGTGAGTGTATGCATATACCTTGGTAAATTCGGCTCCGAAATAAAGTATAATGGCTGAATAATAAACCCACAGTAGAATTAAAATAATAGAACCAGCAGCGCCGTAAATGGAGCCAAAATTAAACCTCCCGATGTAATAACCTATGGCGAATTTACCAATCATGAAAAGAAAAGCGGTAAACGATGCCCCTACGATGCAATCACGCAGAACCACTTTTCCGTCGGGCAGTGTTTTAAAAATAACAGTAAATAAAAGCGTAATGATAAGGAAAACGATAAGTATGTTAATGGCATAAAATAAATAAATAGCGTCGAGCGGAAAATATACCGCCAGCCTTTTGTTCAACACATCCATTAATGAATTTATAATTAAACCCACCAATAATAAAAACCCTACAGACCCAATCATAGAGAATGAAGTAAGTCGGTTTATAAGGAATTTTATCAAACCGCGTTTTGGTTTTGCATTGATGCCCCAGATATAATTTATGGAACCCTGTATCTCTGAAAATACACCCGATGCTCCTATTAGTAATACAATCACGCCTATGGTAGTAAAAAATGTATTGCTGGTTGATAGTTTTACATTTTTAATTGTTTCCTGTATTTGCAGTGCGGCATCATTACCCACTAGTCCGTTGATCTGTCCGAATATTTCGCCCCGCACAGCTTCAGCGCCAAAAAAGAATCCGCATAAGCTTATGATGATGATAAGCAGCGGCGGCAAAGAGAAAATGGTATAATACGATAATGCAGCGCTTAACTTCATGGCATTATCGTTTATAAATTCTTTAAAGGTTTCTGTTAAAAGAAAAGAGGTTTTTTTTGTTACTTTTTTAAAATACATTATGATTTGTTTTTAAGCTATTAAATATCATCATAATAATTATTTCTGTTCATCTTTTACTTTTTCTTCTTCTTCTTTTTTCTTCTTGTTATAAAACCCTTTTAATAAAAAATTATGTTTAGCCGCTTCCATGTTTTCATCTAATCCTTTAGAACTTTGTTTAAGATTCACTATAGTTTGATTAATATTTTCGGCAATGGTTGAATCCTGTATTAACCTGCCCAGTGTTCCGTTACCACTGTTTACTTTAACCATTATCTCTGCAAGTTGTTTTGAAATAATTTCGGTATTATCAACAGTTCCCTTGAGGCTTTTCATGATGGCATCTGTTTCAACTGGTTCTTTTGAGGTAATATGTTGCCCATCTTTTGCTAACTGAGCTTCGGTAGAGCCTTGAGTAATGATCAAGATGCGATCGCCAATAACTCCTGAAGAGCCTATCCCTGCCTGGCAATCCGTTTTGATGAATTGCCTAATATCTTTCCTTATAAGCATATCAACCTGTACTGTTGAATCATTTATAATAACAATATTATCAACTGTGCCTATATTGATTCCTGAAAAGCGGACATTACTGCCAACCTGTAACCCGCTTACATTGTAAAAAGTTGTAGTAAGTTTAAAAACAGGGCTGAATAAATTTTTCTGTTTACCAATAAAGAAAATGGCAATTACAAAAAGTATAATTCCTCCAGCAATAAACATCCCCAGACGAAGTTTGAATTTTTGTGTGTGCGTATCCATTTTTAAAAATTTTAGAATTAGATTTATGATTTTAGATTTGTAACGTTGCCCTCAGCTTTAATTAAAGAAAGAATGAATTAAGGGATCTGTTGAATTCTCAAAATCCTCAACTTTCCCTTCCTTATAAACTTCTCCATCGTTTAACATGATAATTCTATTTGCTGTGTTAAGAGCACATTTAAGGTCATGAGTGATAATAATAGAAGAAGTTTTATATTTCTTCTGAATATCATTAATAAGAAAACTTATTTCATCGGAAGTTATTGGGTCAAGTCCTGTGGTAGGTTCATCATAAAGCATGATCATAGGATCGACCACTATGCTGCGGGCCAAACTTATTCGTTTACGCATCCCGCCTGAAAGTTGCGAAGGCATTTTATACAGTGCATCTGCTAAGCCAACATGCTCTAAAACTTCATTTACTTTTTCTTCAATTTCTTTTTCAGTAAGATCCTTTTTTATTCTACGTAAAGAAAACTCAAGATTTTGTTTTACAGTCATAGAATCATATAATGCGCCACTTTGAAAAAGAAAACCAACTTTCTGCCTTAATACACCTAATTCTTTTCTGCTTAATACTGTCACATTTTTATTGAACACATTTATTGTTCCACTGTCAGCAGACAATAAACCAACAATACATTTTATTAAAACAGATTTACCGCCACCTGATTTACCAAGCACTACCAGGTGTTCACCATTAAATAGTTTTAAGGAAATATCTGTCAAGACCTCTTGAGTTCCAAAAGATTTCTTCAGGTTATTAATTTCTATAACCGGTTCATCCTTCTTAGTGTTCAACGAGGCATCATGCAATATTTTTGTTTGATCAGTTTTCATTTTATCAGCATATCCGTAATTTGTACAGCAACCATATCAACAATTATCACAAGGAGAGATGCAAGCACAACTGCTGAATTTGCTGCAATACCCACGCTTTCTGTCCCGCGTCCTGCATTATATCCCTTGTAGCACCCAACTAATCCAATAACCGCTCCGAAGAAAAATGATTTTATTACAGCAGGCATGAAATCCATAAAATCAACATGACTAAATGCCTGCGAGAAGAACAAAACAAATGTTACATCTCCTTTAATATTTGCGCCTGCCCAGCTTCCAAATATTCCAAGTGCATCAGCATATAATATTAATAAAGGTATCATCAGCGTTGCTGCCAGAACCCTGGTAACAACCAAAAACCTCATGGGGTTGGTAGATGATACTTCCATAGCATCTATCTGTTCTGTTACTTTCATTGAGCCTAATTCTGCGCCCATTCCGGAACCAACTTTCCCTGCACATATAAGCGCTGTTATCACCGGTCCCATTTCCCTGATGAGAGACACTGCTATCATTCCGGGAAGCATGGTCACCGCTCCAAAACTGGCAAGTACCGGGCGTGTTTGAATAGTAAGAACCAATCCCATAATGATTCCTGTTATTGAAATTAGCGGTAAGGTTTTATAACCTATCTGAAAACACTGGCGAAAAAATTCTTTGAATTCAAAGTTGCGTGAAAATGTTTCCTTTATGATTCGTGTTATAAACAAGAAAAAATCCGCAACTTCATTTAAAAAACTCTTAACTGCTTCCGTTTTACTTACGGTCTTTTCACTGAGATTAATAGATTGCTTTGTTGCAAGACTTTTTACTTTAATAACAGGGTTGAATTTTTTCATTTCATATATCCTTTTGCTATTGCAAAATTAGAAACATGTTAGGCGGAAAGCGTTACATAACTTTTTCAAAAAGTTATATGATTCACACATTGAAGGACATGATTTATCAATGAATTAGCTTAAATTTCAATAGCATTATATTATAAGGGTATATTCTTCCGTTCCACCTCATATCTATTTCTGAGTTCATCATCATTCAGGTCATTCATTTTCTGGTAAGCCTTTATTAATGATTCAGGAAATTCACCATGGTAAACTATTTTGTAAAATGAAAAACCGTTGTAAGGAATAACGTTTTGTCCAGCTAATATATTCACCTGTTTTCCCACTCCTTTTTCCTCAAAGTACATAATGAAAGCGTTCGCTCTTTCAGAAGTTAACTGATTGAATTTGTTATTGATAATTGCTGAACCTATGGTCATCCAGCATTTCTCTTGTATGGTAAATAGCATTAAACCATAAGTCCGCTTGTTTAAATAAAGAACAAACAAAGAATCTTTTACAGACATTTTATCAACCTTTATTGAATCTGCTCTACTGAAAGATTGAGTATTCTTATTATTGGTCAGTAGGAAATATTTTTTCTTTGCTTCATAAAACAGGATGTATTCTTTTTCTTTTACTTCATACTGCTGCGGATAAACAGTAATAGAAGCAGCAGGATTTTTCACCAGGAAGTCTGTCATTCTTTTAATAAACTTTTCTTGATCAGGTAAAAGTGAATTATTTCGCATCTCCCACTTAACAGTAAGTGATTTCTCAATGTCATTTTCAATATTTTTTACATGCACTATATAAGATGTTGATGATGGTTTAAGAAAAATATTTTCCAGCAAATCGATGAGTACATTATACAAATGGAATTTAGGATCCTTCAAATTACCGCTTATTGGGATTTCATAATCAATAACATTACCCGTTTCGCGAATAAAAGACATTATTAAAGGCATAGGTATCCATTTTGTATCTTTATTTTTCAGTCGTTTGGTCAAACGCGGATCAATGATAACCAGATGATTTTCACTTTGTATGATGCTGTTTCTTACATGCCACGTACCGTTGAATTCCATTGTTCCCCTGTCCAAAGGGAATGAAGTATAATTAATAATGTAGGGATTAAACATAGTAAGAGAGAGCTTATGAAGATTATATTGCATGTCAAAATCCCCACTGTCCTTTGGATTTATACTAAGAGCGACTGATACATTACCATACGGATAAATGCCGGAATTAAAAATTGCGCTTACACGTTTGTGATTCTTGTCAATGGAATCGGCAAAAACAGATACAGGCTTAAAGTCCATAGTAAATTTTTCGCTTATTGAATAATCATTGAATTTTAATTCGCCATTGTTAATAGTTATCCGGTTAATATTGTAATCGCTATTAAAAAAATTTTTCGACAATGCCTTTATATAATCGCCTATTTCAAGAACAAGGTTAAATGGTGCGGAATTATTGTTAGCGGCTGCTATGGTGGCGCCACCTTTCCCAAACATCATTTCCATATTATCCAGATAATCATAACGCTCATATTTAAGATAAGGATAGCTGAGTGAAACCGAATCGAAAAGATATTTTTTACTATTGGGACTTAGTTCAATAATAATTACTGACAATTTCTTAAATGCTGCATAATCATCAGTTATATTCTTACCAACATGAAAGTCATTAATTGCAAGCATTCCTTTAATATTAATATTTCCTGCATCATGGAAATTTCCGTTTGCACGAATATTTGCGTCCAGACTGGCAGAAAAGTTTCCATAATTAACCATCGCTTTAATGTATTGATTTATTATTTTTAAATCGAATTTATGAACGACATCCGTTAAGCGATAATCATAGGTCTTTAGATTCATTGAAAAATAGCCTTTCATATCTCCACTGCCGATGCCTGATAAAAAAGAATATTTTGCAGCAATAGTATCTGCATCCCACCTTATTCCGGGGCTTTCGATATATAGATTTTTAATGAAATAATTTATAGGAATTTGTTTTTCCCTGTAATAGAATTCTCCGTCATTTATTTTTATATTTAGAATACTAAAATGAACAGGCTCTTTTGTTGTATCGGAATTCTTTTTAGAAGAAAACTTTTCAATCATGTCATTAAAATTAAAATCCTTTTTATTTTGAGACACTATTATGCGTGGATGATCTAATGTTAATTCGCTTATTTTATAATCTTTGGAAAACAGTTCGAGCAATGCAATATTAAAACTAACGTTATTTGCAGAAAAGAAGACGCTATCACTTTTGAATTCATACATTTTAAAATCACTGAAATGTACAAAGCCGGTAAAGGGATTTGTATAAGCCCAATCCATGGTAATCACTCGTCCCGTATATTTTACACTATACTTTTCAACTAAATATTTTGTAATGAAAGAAGCGGATAAAATAATAATCACACCAATGATTATAATGATACCGATAATAATTAACAATATTTTTTTCAATTTATGCATGTAAGCTTTTATAGAGTTTGCTATTTCCCCGTTTCAAAATATTTTAAGTACATCATATAAATACAATTACAGGAAAAAAGTTTTATTTTCTTCTATTATCAGATTATGTATTTGAGTCAAAATAAAATTGTATAAAGGTGAATATGTTTGACGAGTACCGTATTACATAATTTTAAAAATATTTTACATGATTCACACATTTAATTGGTATGAAATTTATATTGATTTAAAAAATGTAATAATGAAGAGGATATTCTGCAGATAAAACTTCAAAAATATATTCTACTTAATATATCAGATGAAATATAAATACCTTATTTTGGCTGTTTCCCTATTCAGTTGTCGACGACATATGCTTAATGCCTATGTCTGTTGCAAATTACTTTATCAAATAAACATTGTACTTAAAAATGTTTGAATCATGTATTTCTTTACATAATTTGTGTAACGCTTGCTTTAATTAACACTTTCATTTTATAATGGAAGTATTTCCTTATTGTTATATAAAAGTGTGAATGATGTAACTTATTTGTATAGTTATGTAACACTTCACCGAATTAAAGGACCCACCTTTGTAACGTGAAAATTCATTCACAATTAAAAAACAAAAAAATGGAAAAGAAAAAACTATTAACAACCTTTATGGCAGTATTGGTTGTTCTAATTGCAGGATGTAAAAAAGATAATACTGATCCTGTAACTCCAGTAACCACTTCAATTGTAATACCCCTTCAAACCACTGTGCAGTCAATGGTGACACTTGCCGGTGCAGCTAATCTTGCAGTTCTTGCAGGTTCAACAGTTACAAGTACAGGAGCAACAACAATTACAGGTGATCTTGGACTAAGTCCAGGTTCTTCAGTAGGCGGATTTCCTCCGGGGATATTGAACGGCACCCAACACATCAATGATGTTATAGCCAACCAGGCAAAACTTGATTTGACTGCAGCGTATAATGATGCTGCCGGACGTACTTGTACGGATATAGTAACATTATCGGGAAATATCGGAGGGCTTACCCTAACCCCCGGACTTTATAAGTCAACTTCTTCTCTGGCGATTTCATCTGGTGATCTGACTTTTGATGCAAAGGGAAATGCGAATGCTGTCTTCATTATACAAATAGCATCATCACTTACCACTACATCAGGACGTAAAGTGATCCTAAGCGGAGAAGCCATTGCATCCAACATTTTTTGGCAGGTTGGCAGTTCTGCAACTTTTGGAACTACTTCAGTTTTTGATGGAACGATAATGGCAATGCAATCTATCACTTTCAATACAGGAGCAACACTTAATGGCAGAGCATTAGCCAGAACCGGTGGAGTTACCATGGAAGGCAATACCATTGTGGAACAGTAAATATTTGCATAATAACGAAAAGAGTATCGCTCGACAGAAAATACTCTTTTTGTTTTTATACTAAAAACGAAATAAAACCATACATTTTATTAATATAAAAAGGTATAGATGTATAAGGTATAAAGGCATAAGAAAGAACGGATTATACCCTATACCTTTATACCCATTACCTGAAAAGCAAAAGTAATTATTCCCCCCCTGCAAAGAATAATAGTAAAGCAATACTGCCTGAAAGAGAATGTGTGAATGATGTAACTTTTTTCTAAAATTGTGTAACATTTCCCTGATTTTATGTGCTCACCTTTGTAACGTGAAAATTCATTCACAATTTAAAAACAAAAAATCATGAAAAAAATTATTACATTCAAAGTACTATTAACAGCAGTTATACTGCTATTGATACCAACATTAAATTTTGCACAACATGCTCCTCCATTGGGAACTGTTGCCAATTTCGTTCTCTTTTCGTCGGATGGCGCAGTTAGCAACACTGGTATCTCTCAACTTACAGGTAATGTAGGTTCTAACGTTGGCTCCAGTACCAATTTCGGTAACGTGAACGGTATCATGTGCGATCAGGATGCTGCAAGTGCACAATGCGCAGTAGATTTGTTGAAAGTTTATGACTCACTGAATATAGCTATACCTACTTTCTACCCTTCACCAACTCTTGGAAACGGGGATACCCTTATTGCGGGAGTATATTCTATTTCTGCAGCAGCAACGCTGAATTTAAACCTTATTTTAAATGCAAAAGGAAATGCAAATGCTGTATTTATTTTTCAAATCGGAGGGGCTTTTTCTACAAGCGCCGGTTCAAAGGTTAAATTGATTAACGGAGCACAGGCATGTAAGGTGTTCTGGAAAGTGGAAGGTCAGATAATCATGGCTACGGGAACTACCATGAGGGGAACTGTTATTGCTAACAATGCAGCAATTGAAATAAACACCGGCGACACGCTTGAAGGAAGAGCGCTTACTACAGACGGGGGAGTTACTGTTGCAGGAGTGCTGGCATATACCCCCATCGGTTGCGGCAGTCCTGTTCTTACAGGACCAACTGCACCAAACCTTAACACCGTTGCCTGCTTTGCAATATTTTCATCTGATGGAGCTGTTACAAACTCCCTGGTAACGCATGTTGTCGGTGATGTTGGCACAAATGTAGGCTTAACTACGGGTTTTAATCCTTTACTTGTAACAGGAAAAATTGATACTATACCTAATAGTGCTACAGCTGCGTGTGGTGCAGATTTGCTTAATGTTTATAATTATCTGGACACAGCGCATTATAATATTGAGTTGTTGTATCCTGCTCAGTTTGGGAATAACCTGGTACTTACACCTCATACTTATGTCATGAACGGTGCTACTACATTTACAGATACACTTTACCTAAATGCACTAAATGACACCAATGCTGTATTTATTCTTCGGTTAAACGGCGCCCTTTCAACGAGCACCTATTCAAAAGTAATATTGATTAACGGGGCAAAGGCAAAAAATATATATTGGATGGTAAATGGTGCTGTGCAAATAAGTGACCATTCAGTTTTTAACGGAACGATGGTTTCCGATGCCGCAGTTTCCATATTGAAAGGCGTTGCAATTAATGGCAGAATACTCACAACCGTAGGCACTTTAATAACCGATTCTGTTCATGTTTTTGCTCCAATGGTACCCGGAGATTGTATAACGGTAGATATTAAGCCGGTTGATGCAACAAATGAAATGGTTACAATTTATCCTAATCCATTTAATAGTTCTGTAACCATAATGATTAACGATGCAACCCAAATCAGCAATTATGAATTGAGGATATATAATGTTTTGGGTGAAGAAGTGATGAATACAAATATCTTGAAACAATTAACCACTCTTAAAACAAGTAATATTTCTTCCGGAATTTATTTCTACAAAGTGATTGGCAATGACAAAACCATTCAAACAGGTAAACTGATTTCTCAATAATAATTAATTAATTCAATAAAGCTAAAGCCCACTACACATCGTAGTGGGCTTTTTGCTTATAATAACCAGTTAAACATAGAGTGTGAATCATGTAACTTATATATATAATTGTGTAACAAGAGTAGTAATTAATAGACTGACCTTTGTAAACTGAAAATTAATTTACAAATTAAAATCAAATAAAATGAAAAGAACATTATTACTTATTGTAACAGCAGTTACTTTATTATTTTTCCCGAAAACAAATTTCGGACAAGTCAACTTAGGCTCAGATGCTGCCAAATTTGTTATCTTCACTTCATCAGGGGCAGTGGGAGACAATGCAAGCGCGCATTCACTCGTTACAGGCGATGTTGGAACGAACACCGCCGGTTCCATAACCGGATTTGGAAATGTGAACGGTGTAATGCATAATGGTTCTGATGCTGCAACTACAGCATGCGGGATAGCTTTAGCAGCTACCATAACCCAGATAAACGGCGAACCTGCCACTATATTTCCTCCTTCAGGGTCATTAGGAAGCGGGGTAACCTTCACTCCTGGTGTTTATTCTGTACCCGGAAATGCAACACTGACATTAGACCTTATATTAGATGCACAGGGAAATTCCAGCGCTCAATTTATTATTAAAATTGGGGGTACTTTCAGTACGAATACACTTTCAAGAGTAAAACTGATCAATGGCGCATTGGCATGCAATGTGTACTGGCAAATAACGGGATTTGTAAGCATGGCATCCCTTTCTACCATGAGAGGGAATATTATTAGTGGAGGCGCCATTTCAATGGGTTCGGGGGATTCACTAGAAGGAAGGGCGTTTAGCACACCTGCAGGAGCCATTAATATTGATGGTATCACCGCATTTACACCAATTGGTTGCGGAAGTCCTATTTTAACAGGGCCACATGCCCCTCCGCTTGGCTCGGCCGCTTGCTATACAATATTTTCAGCTAATGGAGCGCTTAATGGCAACTTATCATCAACTTCTATAGGTGATGTGGGAAGCAATCTTGCTGCTTCAGTTACCGGATGGAATGCGGGAGAAGTTACAGGTATTCTTCACACCTCTCCTGATGCTTCTACAATACTATGTGCTGCAGATGTGTCAAAACTCTATGATACTCTAAATGCCATGGTTCCTGATATTCAGTTGCTATATCCCGTCCAGTTTGGACATAACCTGGTTCTTACACCACATGTTTATCTCATGAATTCGGCTATAAATGGACCGGCAACCTTTACAGATTCACTTTATCTTGATGCACAGGGCAATCCAAATGGTGTATTTGTTATCAAGATAATAAACGGAGCTCTTACAACAAGTGTTAATTCAAAAGTTAAATTGATAAACGGCGCACAATCGAAAAATGTGTTTTGGATGGTTGACGGCGCAGTGAGCATAAACAATAATTCTACTTTCAGAGGAACGATAGTCGTTTCTGCCGGTGCGTTCAACTTAGTTAATACAGGTGTTGTGCTAGATGGCAGGGCACTTACATTAACCGGCGCTATAACGTCTGCAGGATTAGCAGCCGCTACACCTCCGGGTAGTATTTTATCTATTACAACAGAACCTTTAAACCAAATAGCTTGCACCGGAAGTTCAGTTAGTTTTTCGGTGGCTGCTTCAGGATCAGGTCTTACCTATCAGTGGAGAAAAGGAACTGTAAACTTAATCAATGGAATTAAAATTTCAGGAGTAAATACGGATACACTTAAAATTAATCCGGTTAGTATCTCCGATACCGCATACAACTATAATGTTGTTATCAGCGGAGGTTGTTCTGCAACGGATACTTCAATTAATGTTTCTTTAAAAGTTGACTCTGCATTTACATTAACAAAACAACCTATCAATCAAATAGTATGCGCCGGAAGTCCAGTTAGTTTTTCAGTGGCCGCATCAGGATCAGGTCTCACATACCAATGGAGAAAGGGAACAGTAAATTTAATCAATGGAGTAAAAATTTCAGGAGTAAATTCTGATACACTTAAAATTAATCCTGTGAGCATATCCGATACAGCATCAAACTATGATGTTATTATCACCGGGACATGTTCAACGGATACTTCAATAAATGTTTCTTTAAAAGTGGACTCTGCAATAATCATTACTATGCAACCCGTCAATCAAATAGCATGCGTTGGTGATTCTGTGAGTTTTTCAGTTTCTGCATCAGGCTTAGGTCTCACCTACCAATGGAGAAAAGGAACTGTAAATATAATAGGCGCAACAAATGATACGCTTACAATTAATCCGGTTAGTATCTCCGATACTGCATCTAACTATAATGTTATTATTACCGGAACATGCTCAAAAGATACTTCAATTAATGTTTCTTTAAAGGTCAACACTGCTCCAATAATTACCACACTACCGGTAAATCAAACAGCATGCGTTGGAGATTCAGTAAGCTTTTCAGTGGTTGCAACAGGAACAGGTCTTACTTATCAGTGGAGAAAAGGAGTTGTAAATATAATAGGGGCAACAAGTGATATGCTTACAATTAATCCTGTTGCCCTGACGGATGCGGCATTGAATTATAATGTTGTTATCACCGGATCATGTTCAAGTGATACTTCTATTAATGTTTCGTTAACCGTCAACTCTGCAACTGTCATTATTACACAACCTGTCAATCAAACTATATGTGCCGGAGATTCGGTCCGCTTTTTTGTTGTTGCGTCCGGGACAAATCTTACCTACCAATGGCGAAAGGGAACTGTAGACTTAGTCAACGGAGGAAATATTTCAGGCGTAACTACGGATACACTTACAATTAATCCTGCAACAATCGTTGATATTGCATCCAACTATAATGTTGTTATTACTGGTGGATGTTCATCAATAAATACGTTGGATACTAACCTTAATTCAGCTGGCGGGTTCGGCATTCTTGCCGGCACAGCAATTACGAGCACGGGCTTTAGTGTTATTAAAAATATGAATGTTGGGCTAAGTCCAGGTGTTCGAAGTTCGATTACCGGATTTCCTCCTGCCACAGTTGTGAATGGTGCTATTTATGCTTCTGACGATGTTGCCCCTCCGGGAGTGGCTGCCATGCTAACACAGGCCAAACAAGACCTAACTAATGCATATCTTTTTGCTGAGGCAGCAAGTGCACCTGCACCTGTTACAGTAGCAGGCGATCAAGGTGGTTTAACACTTACCCCCGGTATTTATAAATCAACATCCACACTTTTGATACAATCAGGCGATCTGACCCTTGATGGTCTGGGTGATGTGAATGCAGTCTGGATTTTCCAGATAGCATCAAATCTTACCACCATTGGAGGAGCAGGTGGGAATGTTATCCTTAGCGGAGGCGCACAGGCTAAAAACATTACCTGGCAGGTGGGAAGTTCAGCAACTATCGGAAACGGAACCTCATTTAAGGGAAACATACTTGCCTTAACATCGATTACGATGAATACAGGTTCAACTATAGATGGTAGATTACTTGCAAGGAATGGTGCAGTAGTGTTATCCGGTACAAACATCATAAACGGTACTTCGGATTCTATTGCTACAGATACGAGCATCACATCAATAAATGTTTCTTTAACAGTCAACACGGCACCGATCATTACCTCACAACCTACAAATCAAACAGCATGTGCAGGAAGTTCGGTAAGCTTTTCAGTAGCTGCATCAGGAACTGGCCTAACCTATCAGTGGAGAAAAGGAACGGTAAATATTGCAGGAGCAACCTTAGCTACATTTACAATTAATCCAGTAAACATCTCTGATGCAGCATTAAACTATAATGTTGTAATCACCGGAACATGTTCAAATGATACTTCAATCAATGTTTCGCTTTCAGTAAATCCAGTACCCGTTGCTCTTGCAAACAGTAATTCTCCTGTTTGTGCAGGAAATTCAATAGATCTGACTGCGCTGACAGTTCCGGGAGGAACTTACCTTTGGACTGGTCCGGGAAGCTATTCATCGACTTTACAAAACCCTGTTATTCTTTCTGCATCACTTTCAGATGCCGGCATCTATTCTTTAATAGCTTCAGCCAATGGCTGTTCTTCCACACCATCAACAGTTACTGTTATAGTAATCAATTGCACCACTGATTTAAGCGTTGTTAAAACAGTAAATAATACGTATCCAATTATTGGACATACAGTAGTATTTACAATTACAGCAACAAATAATGGTCCTGCTGATGCAACAGGCGTTATAGTTATAGATATTTTACAAAGCGGATATACCTATGTTTCATCAACAACTACAAATGGAACTTACAGTCCTTCAACAGGTGTTTGGACAATAGGTAGCCTGAATAATGGAGCAACTGATATATTAACCATAACTGCAACTGTAAATTCGACAGGAGATTATGTTAATACTGCGATAATAACGGGCAACGAACTTGATCCAATTAGTATTAATAATGTTTCAGTTATTGAAACATTCCCATGGTATTTCTTTATTCCTGAAGGTTTCTCTCCGAATGGCGATGGAATAAACGACTTATTTGTAATCAAGGGAATTAATAATTATCCTGCTAATACAATTAACATCTTTAATCGTTGGGGAGATAAAGTATTCGAAGCAAGTCCATATCAAAACACATGGAATGGCAAATGTACAATAGGATTAAGAGTTGGCGGAGATGATTTGCCGATAGGTACATACTTCTATATTCTTAACCTTGGTGATGGTTCAGATGTTATAAAAGGAACTATATATCTAAATAGGTAAAACAATAAAACGGAAAAATAATAATGAAATAAAAGCAAAATGAAAACACTTAAAAAAATAACATTCGTATTGGTTTTAACTTTAGGGAGTTTGACCATTTACGCGCAACAAGTCCCGATGTTCACCAATTATATGTACAATACATTAATGGTTAATCCGGCTTATGCCGGAAGCAGGGATGCTCTAACTGTAACGGCTCTATATCGTGCGCAATGGGTTGATTTTAAAGGCGCTCCTGAAACCCAAACTATAACTATGCATATGCCTTTAAAAAACGATCATATTGCAATAGGCTTATCTATATTAAATGATAAAATAGGACCTGTCAATAACACATCGGTATTTGTTGATTATGCGTATATAATGCATTTGACTGCAAATTCGAAATTATCGCTTGGTGTAAGCGTAGGAGCGGATATGTTCAATGCAAACCTTAATACGCTTCAATTAGATCAGCAAACTGACCCGGTGTTCATGAACAATATCAATAATCATGTAACTCCTAATTTCGGTTTTGGCGCATATTATTCAAGACCACGTTTCTATGCCGGAATATCAGTTCCTGAATTATTACAAAATAATTATGCACTAAATCCGTCTAACGAAAATAACCTGGTGGGAAGGCAACAAAGAAATTATTATTTTATTACAGGTACAATGTTAGAATTATCAAACAACCTTGATTTTAAACCTACTATGCTTATTAAAGAAACACCTGCTGCACCTGTTGAAGCCGACCTTACAGCATCATTTATTATCGCGAAAAGATTATTGCTTGGCGCAATGTATCGTACCGGCGATGCTTTTGGAGCCTTAGTGGGATTGGATATTACGCCCCAACTGCACATAGGTTATTCTTATGACTGGTCGTATGGTTTAAAAACCTACACGTATAACCAGGGCAGTGATGAAGTCTTTTTACGTTATGATTTTATATCTGTTGATCAAAGACAAATACATTCTCCAAGATATTTTTAATTACTATAAAAACATAAAAACATGAAAAAATTATTAATTCCCTTTATTATATTTATCGGGATATACATTAATGTTACTGCACAGGTAGATCCGGGTAGTTCATTATCAGCGGAAAATTCAAATAAGGTATCAACCGGGGGTAATAGCCCTGTAGTTAATACGCCTGATGTCTCTTTTGCACAGGAAAAATCGAATAAAGAATTAACAGGAGATAAATATTCTTTTGATTATTCTTTTAATAAAGCCATTAGTTCTTATAATCATACTAAACTATTGAGCGTGGAAGGACAACGCAGTCTGGCTTTGGCTTATCACAATATGAATAAAAATACAGAATCGGAAGCAGCTTATTCAAAATTAGTAAGTGCAACTTCAGGACTTTTACCGGAGGATTATTACAACTATGCAATGGTTTTAAAGATCAATGGCAAATACGATGAGGCTAATAAATGGATGAATATATTCAGCGACCTGAAATCGCACGATTTACGGGCAAAGGACTATATAGCCAATAGCACTATGTTACCTGATATGCTGAAAGATGATGGTAAATATAAAATAGAAAACCTGGATATAAATACCACGGCGAATGATTTTGGAACCACTTATTATAAAAATGGTATTGTGTTTTCATCAAGCAGGGGAACATCAATGTTTGGTGAAAGAAAAGACAACTGGACGGGAAAGCCATTTTTGGAAATTTATATGTCTGAAATGAATAAAGGTCAATTGACAAAACCTAAAATTTTTGACAGAAGCTTGGATGGTAAAATGAACGATGGTCCGGCCAGTTTTAGTAATAATGGGACCTGTATGGCATTCACCCGGAATAATTATAATGTTAAAAGAAAAGATAAGGTTATAAACCTTCAGATTTATTTCAGCACTTACAAAGATGGCAAATGGACAACTCCTGAATCTTTTTATCTTAATAACAAGGATTACTCTGTTGGACAACCTTGCCTTACTAGTGATGGAAACACTATGTATTTTACAAGCGATATGCCCGGCGGCTATGGAGGAACGGATATTTATAGAATTACAAAAGATGCAAAAGGTGTATGGGGAAAACCTGAAAACCTTGGCGATAAAATAAATACAGAGGGTGATGAAATGTTCCCGTTTTATGCAGAGGCTAAAGGAGTATTGTTTTTCTCATCCGACGGACGCTATGGCTTGGGAGGTCTTGACATTTATATTTGCGCCGTAAACGGTTCTGAATTTGGCCCCGTGGTTAATGCAGGTGCTCCGTTAAATACGCAATACGATGATTTTGCTGTTATAGTTAACGACAGCGTGAGCAAAGGATATTTTTCATCAAACAGAACCGGTGGCAGCGGTGGCGATGATATTTATTCGTTTGATATATTAAAAGATTTAGGTATCGGCAAAACAATAGAAGGTATTGCAGAAGATAAAAACGGGAATCTGATTCCCCAAACCTTTATAACATTACGCGATAATAAAGGCAATACTATTGATACGGTGACCACCAAAGATGACGGGGCTTTTGCCTTTCTTGTCAGTTCGGATAAAAAGTTTAAATTATCAGGTAAAAAAGAAAAATATAACGAAGGCGACACTGTTACCAGCACTTTTGGTAAAGATTTTATTGTGAAAGCTAATGTTGTGCTTCTGAAAGAAGAAGTTATTCCTCCGCAAAGGGTAGTGACTGCTCCGCAAAAGGAGGTGATTGCTAATTTAGGACAATTATTAGATCTGAAAACTATTTATTTTGATCTGGATAAATACAATATCCGCCCGGATGCTGAAACTGAACTGGATAAAATTGTTAAGGTAATGAATGATAATTCTGGCATAACCGTAGAATTAAGTTCATACTGCGATTGCAGGGAAAGCAAAGCATATAACCAAAAATTATCCGACAACAGGGCTAACGCCACTGCCAATTATATAAAGACAAGAATTACAAATCCTGAACGAATTTATGGTAAAGGATATGGCAAAACACACTTAGTAAATGGGTGTGCCTGTGACGATAATGTTGGTTCAAATTGCACTGATGCAGAACACCAGGTAAACAGGCGTACAGAATTTCTTATTGTGAAAAAATAAATTACCCTGATTCATCAGAAACGTCATCCTTAAAAAAGATGACGTTTCTTGCTTTATTACCCTTTAAATTTCATGTGTGAATAATGTAATTCATATCATTAATTGTGTAACACTTAACTTAACTAAGAGAAATAACTTTGTTCCTTAATAATTTCATCACAGTAAAAAATAATCTAAAATGAAAACTAAACTGAAATTTATTACTCTTTTACTTATACTTATTATATGTACATGGATAAGGCCGCAAAAAACCGCTGCACAGGGAGTATCTGTAAGCTACCAGGTTTTTTATGATGATTTAAGCCCTTACGGAACGTGGGTTGACATTCCCAATTACGGTTATGTCTGGTCGCCAGATGTATATCCCGGTTTTACTCCTTATGCTACTAATGGCTATTGGGTGTTAACCAATGCAGGATGGACATGGGTATCTGACTATCCATGGGGATGGGCGCCTTTTCATTATGGTCGCTGGTACACAGATGATACCTATGGACCAATATGGATACCAGGTAACGAATGGGGTCCGGGATGGGTTAGCTGGAGAAAATCAAATGATTATTATGGATGGGCGCCAATGGAGCCTGGTGTAAGTATAGGCATGGCTTATGGTAACGACTATTACCCGGAACATAATCATTGGACAATTATGCACGGCAGGGATTTTGGAAGAAGAGACATTAGTAACTATTATGTCAATTCAAAAAACAACACTATGATCATTAACAACTCTACGGTGATAAACAATGCATACTATGATAAAGCACATAATGCATCATACAAATCGGGCCCTGACAGAGCTGACGTAGAAAAACATATTGGTACAAAAATTAATCCTGTTACTATAAAAGAAAGCAACAAACCTGGACAGAGTCTTGGCAATAATCAACTTAAGATGTACAAGCCGCAAGTGCAAAAAAATAACGCTAACGGTTCAAGACCAGCACCATCTAAAGTGGCCAGCTATAATGATGTAAAAACTTTAGCGCAAAGAACATCTGAAACTCCTTCGAAAAAATCATATCAACCAACAAAAGAACAACCAAAACAAAACGCATGGCAATCGCCTAAACAAGTACAACCTCAACAACAAAACAATCAAAATAAAACGAGTGAAGAAGTAAAGCAACAACAACAGGTCAGTCCATCTAAAAAAGAGGAAGGAGCAAAACAACAACAGGTTGCTCCACCAAAAAAGGAAGAAG
Organism: Bacteroidales bacterium; assembly: GCA_050013795.1. Taxonomy (GTDB): domain Bacteria; phylum Bacteroidota; class Bacteroidia; order Bacteroidales; family CG2-30-32-10; genus CAWHOW01. Next base: position 28,557 of record JBEKEO010000002.1, on the reverse strand, counting down.
GAGTAAAACAGCAGCAATCTGTTCCAACTAAAAGGGTTGGAGAAGCAAATCAACAACAAAATGCTCCACATAAGAATACCAATGAAAGCGAGCATCCACATAAATGATATTATCCTTTTCGCAAAAATATGATATATGGATAACAGAATAAGCTTTTGTTAGGCGAAGCCTTCAACTTCAACCTTCTTATATATTGAACAATCGAGTTATATAACATCTTAAATTATGAAAAGACCAGCATTATTAATTATTCTTTGTTTTAGTTTTCCTTTTATTCAGGCACAAACAACAGTGGAATATTTTAATCGTGCTCATGCAAAAGACAGCATAAACGACTATTCAGGAGCCGTATCAGATTGCAACAAAGCTATAAAACTTAACCCTGACGATGAAAAAGCTTATGGCGAACGTGGTAAGGCAAAGCTTCATCAAAGCGACTGGACAGGAGCAATTTCAGATCTCAGCAAAGCCATAGAACTTAATCCAAAGGATGAAAACATATACTCCTTTCGTGGTTTGGCAAAGGATGCGCTTAAAGATTACACGGGTGCAAAAACAGATTTAAATAAAGCTATAGAACTTAATCCAAAGGATGCTATGGCATACTTCAATCGTAGTTTTGTAATGGATGAAACAAGTGATTATAGTAATGAAATATTGGATTTTGATAAAGTTATCCGGCTTGATTCATTGAATAAATTCGGGATGAATAAATATGCATACTACCTTCGTGGTAATGCTAAGCATAAACTTGGTAATAACGAAGCGGCTTGTTCAGACTGGAATAAAGCCGGTGAACTTGGCGAAAGTAATGCTTATGCTAATATTATTCTATATTGCAAAAATTAAAAAAGAGTGAAAAAACTTTTGTTCACCCGAATTGCTTCCCGCCCGTCTTGCCAACGAGGCAGGCTTCGACTTATCGAAGGCGAGGCAAGCAATAGCGGCATCATTGATAGTTGAACATTAAACAAACAAAATAAGGATTTCTAACTTTAGGCACACCTTTATTTTGTTACTCCCCGAGAACCGTTTTGCAACATGCGTGAATGATGTAACTTTTTTCTATAATTCTGTAACAATATCCGGCATATAGTTTCTCACCTTTGTAGAGTTGTGAATTAATCACTCACAATGTGAAATAAGAATAGGATAGTTCTATTAAATTTCCGTAGTGCTTTCATTATATACTGGAAGCACTTTTTTATTGCACAGGCAAAATGTGTGAATGATGTAAATTATTTACAAAGTTGTGTAACACTTCCCTGAAATAAAGGAAAGACCTTTGTATCGTGAAAATTCATTCATAAACTAAACTAAATAAAATGAACATAACAGAAGTAAAAGGAACCTGGCATGAACAGAAAGGAAAACTCAAACAGAAATTTGCAATCATAACAGAAAATGACCTGAAGTTTGCGGAAGGCAAGAAAGAGGAAATGCTGGGAAGGCTTCAAATAAAGCTTGGCAAAACGAAAGAAGAATTACTCAAGATTTTAGCAGCGCTTTAATTAATCAGATTATAATCATAAAACAAAATGAAAAAAACAATTTTTACTCTTGCAATATCAATGCTTATGTCAGGAACAATGTTCACCGCTTGTAAGTCGTCAGCAAAAAAAGTTAATGATGCCAAAGATAAAGTGGAGATAGCTAATCAAGAGCTATCGCAGGCAATTAAAGATTCTATTCAACAATTTAAAAATGAATCGGAAGATAAAATAAACGCTAATGCAAAAAGCCTTGCTGATTTCAAAGCAAGAATTGCTAACGAGAAAGCAGATATCAAAATCAAATATGAAAAGAAACTGGCAGATCTAGATCAAAAGAACAGCGACCTGAGAAAGAAGCTTGATGATTACAAAGAAGAAGGAAAGGAAAAGTGGGAAGCTTTCAAAGCAGATTTTAGTAATAATATGGAGGAACTGTCTAAATCATTAAAAGATTTCACCTATAAAAATGCCAGATAGCAGCAAAATAAAATCAAAAAAGAAACAAACAGTATAATTCAAATCTTATATTTAATAAAATGAAAAAAACAATCTTAACCATGGCCATAATAGCATTTGTGGCCGGAACAATTTCAACTTCTTACGGACAGGAGCCCGATAAAAGGTCAGAAAAAGCAAGAACAAAGTTACAGGCCGCGCAAAAGGACTCTGTTACTACGGTCTATGAAACTTTAAAAAAGGAATCTGAAATTAGATTCAATAAAAACGAAGGCAGTATTGCCGAATTCAAAGCAAGCATAGTAAACGAAAAAAGGAAAATAAGATCTAAGGACGAAAGCAAAGTGGCAGACCTAGAACAAAAAAACAACTATTTGAAAAAGAAGCTAAAGGATTACAAAGTAGAAGGGAAAGAAAACTGGACAATATTTAAAGCCGGATTTAACCAGGATATGGATAATCTTAATAAATCATTAAATGATTTATCGGTTAAAAAAGGCTAATAGTTTACTTAACAAAAATGAAACATAAATTATTAATCAAATCTAAAAATTAAAAAAATGAAAAAAATTATCTTAATTATTGCAGCCGTTACATTAATGGCTAACATTAGCAGCGCACAGGATAGCAAAACTGATTTTCGCAACAAACTTCTGTTTGGCTTGAAAATAGGTGCGAATTATTCAAATGTTTATGACACAAAAGGCGAAGATTTTGTAGCAAAAGGCAAATTCGGTTTTGCAGGCGGCGCTTTTTTAGAAATCCCTATTGGAACATATTTAGGTATTCAGCCAGAATTCCTGTTTTCTCAAAGAGGATATAAAGCAACAGGCACCGTACTTGGCCTTACTTACCAATATACAAGTACCTCAAACTATATTGATGTGCCTATATTATTAGCATTAAAACCAAGTGAATTTATAACCATATTGGTGGGTCCTCAATATTCTTACTTGATTAAGCAAGAAGATGTGTTTTCGAGTTCATTAATAAATTCCGACCAGGAACAGGATTTTAAAAATAATAATATCAGGAAAAACACTTTCTGCTTTACAGGTGGTGTGGATATTACCATACAACATTTTGTAATCGGCGCCAGAGTTGGCTGGGACCTTATGACAAATAACGGAGACGGAACATCTACAAACCCACGTTACAAAAATGAATGGTATCAGGGCACTGTAGGATTCAGGTTTTAATTATCACAGTATTATGCAAACAGGAAATGAAAAAAATAATTACTTTCAGTATGCTTGCTGTAATAGCAGGCATACTATTTTCCTCCTGTGGGTAATCAAACATATCAACAACTAAACGTCACTGTAATAAAGCTTACTATATAGTTTATGACAATGGCAAGAACACAAAACTTTTACCAACAACCGAAGATAAAATCAATTAATAATTAAAAACAAAGATCATGGGAAATCTACTTTATGTAATAGCAGTATGCCTGATTGTCTTATGGGCGATCGGATTTTTCGCATACAACTTCGGGTACATCATACACATTCTGCTTATTATCGCTTTTATAGCAATAATACTAAGGGTGATCCAGGGGAAGAAAATATTATAAAATCATCATAGTAATAATAATCATTAAAAAACTAAAATCATGGATTCAGGAAAAGTAGTATTAGGCGTATTGGCAGGCATTGCTGCCGGCGCTATATTGGGTATTTTGTTTGCCCCTGCAAAGGGTACAGATACCCGAAAGAAGATATGTAAAAAAGGAGAAGACTGTGCAGATGACTTAAAAGAGAAATTAAATGAATTTCTTGAAAGCATATCCGATAAGATCGAACATGTAAAGGAGGACGTTTGCGACTTTGCACAAAAGGCAAAGACTACAGCCGAAGAAGTGAAACAGGATATAAAAGGTTAATATATTCTCAAAACATCAAACATGGAAGACAATGCAAAATTAATGGAATCGTTGCTGGAAAGAGCCACTGAATATGGCAAAACCAGCTTAGCGTTGGCAAAGCTTAAAGCGCTTGACAAAACATCGGATGTGGTTTCATCAGCGGTCCCTCAAATTATTGTGTTTCTCTTTTTTGCGTTTTTCATACTTTTTATCAGTTTGGGATTAGCTTTTTGGCTTGGTGAAGTACTTGGTGCAACCTCATTGGGGTTTTTCGCCATAGCTGCTTTTTATGGTATAGTGGCGATAGTGATATATTTCTTTATACCTAAGCTTAAAAGGCGTATGTGCAATTATATTATTAAACAAGTGCTTAAATAAAATAATATGCAAAACATAACATCCATTACAGAACTTAAAGATGCTATTCAACTATTAGAAGTCAAGCGGGAAGTTAAGAGGCAACTTTTGATACAACAATTCCACATTACCTACGAAAGTTTAAAACCAATTAACATTCTAAAAAGTACTGTGAAAGATATTTTTTCATCACCTTCTTTGGGTGAAGACATTTTAGGCACTACCATTGGTTTGGCCAGTGGTTATCTTACAAAAAAAATTGCTGTTGGCTTCTCGGGCAATATATTCAGAAAGTTTTTGGGTTCGGTATTGCAGTTTGGCGTTACAAATGTTGTAGCCCAGCATCCCGATGCTGTTAAATCATTTGGTAAGTTTATCCTGCAACATCTTGCCCATAAGAAGGAAACAAATACAAATAAATCCTGTGATTAATTATTCACAAACAGTTTTTAAAATGCATTATTTGTGAGTATAGATAAAGAATTAAAATTGCCCTTTTATGCAAAAGCAACTATTTTCCTGATAGGGTTTATTGCCTTGTTTACGATATTATACATCGGTCAGTTAATTTTATTGCCGCTTGTTTTTGCCATCATTATAGCTATAGTACTGCTGCCTGTGGTAAATATGTTTGTACGGATGAAAATAAACAGGGTAATAGCTATAATGCTTACCATATTTCTTGGTTATATCGTGATTGCAGGGTTAGTTGCTCTTTTATATTCGCAGGCAATTATGTTCAGCGAATCGTGGCCGATACTGGTCAATAAATTCACAGCCTTGCTGAACCAAACTATTGCCTGGGCTTCAGGATATTTTGATATAAATAAACAGCAGATACAAGAATGGATAATAAAAACCAAAGGCGAACTCATTGATACCATCAGCTCTTCAATAGGGCATACCGTTGCCACCATTGGCACCGGACTTGTGGCCATGTTCCTGATTCCCGTTTATATCTTTATGATACTGTTTTACAAACCACTCATACTCGATTTTATTCACAAACTCTTTAGCAAAGTCCATCAGGGCAATGTAAGCGAAATAATTACCCAGACCAAGAATGTTATCCAGCATTATCTTGTCGGGCTGGTTATCGAATTTGTTATTATAGCCATATTGTATTCTTCCACACTTTTTATACTTGGAATTGATTATGCTATCCTTATAGGTATCATTGCTGCTATGCTCAACGTTATTCCTTATATAGGGGGTTTTGTAGGGATAGTATTACACATGATGGTTGCTTTGGCTACTAAATCTACAGCCTGGTATTCATTTTACATACTGGCAATATTTTACATCATACAGTTTTTTGATAACCACTACATCATTCCCAAAATAGTTGCTTCGAAAGTAAAGATCAACGCTCTTTTCGCTATACTGATCGTATTAGTGGGAAATGCATTGTGGGGCATACCCGGCATGTTTCTTTCCATACCTATACTTGCTATTGTAAAACTTATCTTCGACCACATAGAACCCCTTAAACCATGGGGATTCCTGCTTGGCGACACCATGCCTCCCGTATTAAAAATAAAATCGATATTGAGAAAAAAAAGGAAAGCTGTATAATAAAGTTGACTAAGCTCCCTCACCTTATTCTGTAATAATTAAATTTAAGCCATAAGGGGTTGCGTCAAAGACGCAGCCCCTTACCTTTTTCCCTGTCTTATATCGTCATAATCACATCGCAACCAAAGTTCACATTGTCTTACCGGTTGGTTATATCACCTCACCAATTGTTTGCGCAGCGATACCAACGGGTATCACACCAACATTAAGAAAAATTGCGAATGTTTAAACAGTAATTAGCTGCAATGTGGCAAAAACAGCCATAAATTATGCGTTAATTGGCTTAAAAGCAATATAATTTATGCCTTTCGACTAAATTTTTTTCGATGAATTGCTTTACCAAAAGGTGGAAACTTTATATTATTGTGAATAGATTTAAGCGAAAATTAAAAATATTATCTCGTCAGACAGTCAGCCACTGCCCGCCTTGCCGCGAGGCAGGCAAGTAATGCTTAATCGTTAAAAGATATAAATATAAAACCCCTTTGATGTAAAGGGGTTTTGTTTGTGGAGCGTATGGGAGTCGAACCCATGACCTCTAGACTGCCAGTCTAACACTCTAGCCAACTGAGCTAACGCCCCAAAATTAAAAAGCAAAAATAAGAAAATTAATAAATATATGAAATGCCATTTCGGTTTCAGGCAATCATGAAATATAATTCTTCTTTATTGGTAAGCATACGCAATGGAAACAACGCTTATTTTTATTCCTGGCACTTTGGCTAAGTTCATAACGCAGCTTTCAATAGTTGAACCTGTTGTTATCACATCATCAACCAGCAGAACATGTTTATTAACAAGATGGTCATAATTACGTATTTCAAAAACCTCCTTAACATTTTCCCACCTGCTGAATCGTGATTTCTTTGTTTGTGTTTCGGTCTTATTTGTTTTAATAAGTGTTTGGGTGTCTACCGATGCATTCATCGACTGAGAAATTCCAATGGCAATAATTTCACTTTGATTATATCCGCGAATTTTTTCTTTTTTCGGATGCATGGGAACGGGGACAATAAATTCAACCGTTTTAAAAAGTGGCGAGGCAAATAATTCTTTGCCATAAAGATTACCCAGGAAAATCCCTATCTCTTTTTCCCCTTTGTATTTTAACTGATGCATCAATTTCTGTATTCTTCCTTTTTTATGAAAGAAATACATTGAAGCAGCAGAATAAACCTGCACTTTTCCCCAAAACAGCCTGATTACAGGATTATCTTCCGTTAAGTGAAAATTGGTTTTAGGCAAATGATATAAACAAAATGTACATATACAGTTTTCATGTTTGAACAGGCTCTTACCGCAGGCCATACAAACCTTAGGATAGATCAAGGCAAAAAAGTCATCTAAAAATGTTAATTTTAATCCTATCAAAACAGAATAAATAAAAATTGAAAATTATTTCAAAAATACACTAAATTTGCACATTCTTATTCGGTGTACAGATGGAAAAAAACGACCAATTATTTATACAGCTACTATATATTTTTCACGCTTCAGCTATGCAAGCGCTAGGAAAGATGAAAAATCCACTTACAGGGAAAATTGAAAGGAATTTAGAGCAGGCTAAACAATCGATAGAAATAATAGAGATGCTGAAAGAAAAAACAGCCAATAATCTTTCGCCAGAATCGGCCAAAGCTATGGAGAATTTCCTTACCGAAATAAGATTGAATTATGTTGATGAAATGAATAAACCTAAACAATAAATAAGCAAAAGAATACTTAACATCAGAAAAATAATTTATATGGAAACTACTGAAAAACAGAAATTGGAAGTTGTTGAAAAACCAAAGAGAAGCAATAAGAATAAAATTATTATTATTATTTTGTCTGTTATTATAGTTGCTCTTATTTGTGTGCTCATAGGGACGGGAAGAAAGATGTATATTAATATAACTAGAGAAGAAAAAGTACAAACAAAAAACCAACAGTTGCAACACCAGTTAGACTCTTTGTTGACCGAACACAATAAAATTAAAAAAGAATACGGTTCGTTATCGGGAAAACTGGCAGTGAAGGACAGCACTATTACTGCAAAAGCTGATGAAATTCAAAAACTGATAGCAACTCAGGCGGATTATTACAGCATCAAGAAAAAACTTGAATACCTACGCGGCATTACACAGGGTTACGTTTCGCAGATAGATTCCTTATATCGTGTTAACAAAACACTGAAAAATGAAAATGTGCAAATAAAAGATAAATTTTCAAAAGAACAGGAAAAGACTACCGAACTGACCAAAGACAAAGAACAGCTTAGTGAGAAAGTTACTTTGGCATCTTCTTTGAAGGCATATAATATAAAAGGCGTTCCTGTAAGATTAAAAGCAGGAGGGAAGAAAGAAGATGTTGAAGAAAAAGCTAAAAGAACCGACAGGATAAAAGTATCATTTACATTAAGCGAAAATCTTATAGCCCAGTCAGGCACAAAAACAATTTATATCCGTATTGCCCGCCCTGATGATAAAATTCTCACAGTTGCCGATGATGACGAACATGCTTTTGATTATAATGGACAAAAAATTCAATTTTCAATCAAACAGGATATCGATTATGAGAATAAAGCAATGGATTTGGTTATGTATTGGGATAAAACAGATGAGTTTGTTGAAGGAACATATGTCGTATCGGTTTTCACGGATGGATATCTAATTGGAGAAGGACAATTTGCCATGAAATAGTCGTTTATGGAAAACTCCAGTTATTTTTTTAATTCGGATAATGATAGTAAAGACAAAGGGAGAAATTTCCTGACATTATTTATTTTCTTAACAATTGTTCTTACCATTGCCTGTGTTATTCTGACATGGCAGCTTATTGAATTCCGTAAACTTGCCCGACAGGAAAGTGCCGCCAAAACAACAGCCATCTCGCAAAAAGACGAGATGCTGCATAAATTAAAAAACCTCGAGTTAGAATATGATGAATTAAGCAAGGAGTATGAAGGACTGGATAGTGTTTTTTCAAAGGAAAAAGTAAATATCCAGTCATTGATGAGTGAAATAAAAAACCTTAAAGGCTCAGCATCAAACTATCAGGAAAAGGTTGAAGAACTTGAAAAAAGGTTAAAAGAGTATGTTACTAAAATCGAGGACCTGAAATCAAAAAACGAATCACTGTCTTCTGAAAACTTAAAAGTAAAAAACACACTTGACTCTTCTTTAAATAAAAACATTGAGGTTTCTTCGAAATATTCAAGCCTCGCTGATAAAATAAAAGCAGGCGCGGCATTAAAAGCCAGCGACCAAATCTCTGAAGGCATACGTCTGAATTCAAAGAAACAGGAGATACTTACTCGAAATGCAAGAAAGACCCTAAAGATAAGGACAAGCTTTACACTTTTAGACAATGCCCTTGCCACAAAAGGATATAAAATTATTTATATCAGGATTGCCGAACCCGATGGTGCTATTTTATGCCAGTCAGAAAACGACACATTTACCTTCAAAGGAAAGACAATTGCCTATTCAGTAAAGAAAGAAGTTTATTACGATAATACATCCCAAGATATCAGCATTTACTGGGAGAAGACTAAAGAATTTAAAAAAGGCACCTACTATATCGATATCTTTATCGACGATAACTTGCTTGGAACATCAAGCCTTTCCCTGGATTGATACTCTTATGAAGTAAAGGGTACTAATTTTTCATCTACTATCTTAGAAATATTTTCAATTGAGATCCTTTCCTGCTGCATGGAATCGCGTTCACGTATAGTAACGGTATTGTCTTTCATAGTATCATAATCAATGGTGATACAATAAGGTGTTCCAATAGCATCCTGCCTGCGGTAACGGCGTCCAATGGCATCCTTCTCATCATACTGGCACATATGATTTATCTTTAATCCATCCATGATCTCCCTCGCCTTTTCCGACAATCCATCTTTCTTTACAAGTGGCAAGACAGCAATTTTAATCGGAGCAAGCATAGGTGGAATCTTTAATACCACTCTTTCAGAACCGTCTTCAAGTTTTTCTTCAGTATAAGCATAACTAAGAATGGCTAGAAAAGTACGATCTAATCCAACGGATGTTTCAACAACATAAGGAATATAACTTTCATTTGTTTCGGGATCGAAGTACTGAAGTTTCTTTCCTGAAAATTTCATATGAGCACTTAAGTCGAAATCAGTGCGAGAATGAATTCCTTCCAGTTCTTTAAATCCGAAAGGAAATTCAAACTCTATATCGGCAGCGGCATTTGCATAATGCGCTAACTTTTCATGATCATGGAAACGATATTTTTCTCTTGGTATTCCAAGGGAAAGATGCCAATTCATCCGCTCTTCTTTCCAATGTTTATACCATTCCATTTCTTCTCCCGGCTTTACAAAGAACTGCATTTCCATTTGCTCGAATTCGCGCATGCGGAAAATAAACTGACGTGCCACGATCTCATTCCGGAATGCTTTACCTGTCTGTGCGATGCCAAAAGGTATCTTCATCCTTCCGGTTTTCATCACATTCGAGAAATTTACAAAAATCCCCTGTGCGGTTTCCGGCCGAAGGTAAATGGTATCGGCGCCTTCGGCTGTCGATCCCATCTGAGTGGCAAACATCAGGTTGAACTGGCGAACTTCGGTCCAGTTGCGTGAACCGGAAATAGGGCAAACAATTTCCAGTTCTTCAATAAGTTTCTTCACATCAGCAAGGTCATTCTTTTCAAGCGAGGAATACAATCTTTTGCTAATGGTTTCTATTTTTGTTTTATACTCCAGAACCCTTGGATTTGTGGTAACAAACTGCTCTTTGTTGAATGCAACACCAAAACGTTTTGAAGCCTTTTCAACTTCTTTATTGATTTTATCTTCAATCTTAGCCATGTACTCTTCTACAAGTACATCGGCGCGGTAACGTTTCTTTGAATCTTTATTATCGATCAAGGGATCGTTAAAAGCATCCACATGGCCAGAAGCCTTCCATACTGTGGGATGCATGAATATTGCCGCATCGATGCCCACGATATTTTCGTTGAACTGCACCATCGATTTCCACCAGTAATCGCGGATATTCTTTTTCAATTCCGAGCCGTACTGGCCATAATCATAAACAGCACTAAGGCCGTCGTATATTTCACTTGAAGGAAATACAAACCCATACTCTTTAGCATGGGAAATCACTTTTTTGAAAATATCTTCCATATTTGCCATGATGCAAAAGTAAAAAAGTCCCGAGACTTGGGAAGTCTTTTAAATAAACAATTATTTTTGCAGTATGATCGTGGTGGAAAATACATTGATATCCGAACTCATTGCAGAAAGAAAATTTGTCTGTGATCTTTCCCGCTGCAAAGGCGAATGCTGTGTGGCTGGCGATGCGGGAGCCCCACTGGAAGAGGCAGAAGCAATCCTTTTAGAAGAACACTATCCCCATTATAAAGAATATCTTACCGAACAGGGAATTAAAACCATCAGTAAACATGGCTTTTTTGAACTCGATGCCGATAATGATTATCTGACGCCTATTGTAAGGGAAGAAAAATATTGCGCCTTTGTTTATTTCGATGGGGAGATCGCCAAATGTGCCATTGAAAAAGCACATAATGAAGGAAGAATAAATTTCAGAAAACCCATTTCCTGCCATCTTTATCCCATACGCATCACCTCATTTAAAGATGTGGACGCGTTGAACTATCACGACTGGGATGTATGCCAGTCGGCATGCGAGCATGGTAAAAAACTAGATGTTCCCGTTTATAAATTTTTAAAAGAACCCCTGATTCGGAAATACGGAAAAGGGTGGTATAAAGAGCTTGAAGAAGAAATAAATAAATATTAAGAAACAGTCCTTCTTAATTCTTTACAGCTTTTGTCCAGGAATCTTTTAATGTAACGGTCCTGTTAAAAACAAGCATCCCTTTAGCTGCGTCCGGATCAACGCAAAAATATCCCAAACGCTCAAACTGATATTTATCTCCCGCCTTAGCCTCTGCCAGCGAAGGTTCGACATAACATTTCTTCACCAGCAATGAACTGGAATTAAGACTGGCTTTAAAGTCTTCGCCTTCATTAACATCTTCGGGGTTTTCCTTTGAAAACAACTGTTCATATAAACGGGCTTCCCCCTCAACAGCATGTTTGGCAGAAACCCAGTGAATGGTTCCTTTTACCTTGCGGTTGCTCTGCGACATTCCGCTTTTGGTTTCCGCATCATACGTGCAGTGAACTTCTTTTATTTCACCGGTCATTTCATCCTTCACTAGTCCTGTGGATTTAATGATATATGCATATTTCAGCCTTACCTCATTGCCAAGCGTTAAACGGAAAAACTTGGCGGGAGGATTTTCCATAAAATCTTCCTGTTCTATATAAAGTTCCTTGGAAAATGGCATCTTACGCATTCCCGTACTTGCATCTTCAGGATTATTCACAGCATCCAGTTCTTCTGTCATTTCATCAGGGTAATTATCTATGACCAGTTTCAAGGGGTTTACAACAGCCAGTCTGCGCAATGAGCGTTTGTTCAGGTCTTCGCGTATGCAGTGTTCCAGCAAAGCAATATCGATAACATTATCCCTTTTGGCCACACCAATAATATCGGCAAAATTCCGGATGGATTCAGGAGTATATCCTTTCCTGCGCAAACCGCATATAGTAGGCATGCGCGGGTCATCCCAGCCATTTACAAAATTGCCTTGCACCAGTTCCAGCAGTTTGCGCTTGCTCATAACGGTATAGGTAAGGTTGAGCCTGGCAAATTCAATTTGCTGCGGAGCATAGATACCTAATTCTTTGATGAACCATTCATATAATGGACGATGTACTTCGAATTCAAGCGTACAGATGGAATGAGTTATTTTCTCAATAGAATCGCACTGCCCATGAGCAAAATCATACATGGGATAGATGCACCATTTGTTTCCTGTACGATGATGCTCGGAATGAAGTATGCGGTATAAGATTGGGTCGCGCATCAACATATTGGGATGTGCCATATCTATCTTCGCCCTCAACACCTTGGCCCCGTCAGGAAATTCACCTTTACGCATAGAGCGGAAAAGTCCTAGGTTTTCATCAACAGTACGGTTCCTGTATGGACTTTCTTTTCCGGGATGAGTAACGGTGCCGCGGTATTTGCCTATCTCTTCCACAGGAAGGTCGCAAACGTATGCTTTACCTTTCTTGATAAGCAATTCAGCATATTCATACAGTGTTTCAAAATAATCGGAAGCATAAAACTCCCTGTCTTCCCAGTCGAAACCCAACCAGCGGACATCTTCCTTAATGGAATCCACATATTCCACATCTTCCTTTACAGGATTGGTATCATCAAAACGAAGGTTGCAGTGACCGTTGTATTTTTTTGCAGTGCCGAAATTGAGACAGATGGATTTTGCATGTCCTATATGCAGATACCCATTGGGCTCAGGCGGAAAACGGGTATGCACGCGTTTTTCGTATTTGCTTGTTTTATTATCCTCTTCAATGATCTCGTGAATAAAATTCAGTGATTTTTCGGGTTTAGTTTCCATTCTTCTTATTTTCTTTTCTCATTTTTCTGACTCACCCCCTACCCCTCTCTGCAAGCAAAGAGGGGAGACTATAAGTCCCTTCTCTACAAGTAGAGAAGGGATTTAGGGATGAGTCAAAATAAAACTATATTTTATATCTCTAAATAGTATTATTGCTTTGCGTACAAAAGTAAGATGATTTATTAAATTCGATGCCGGTTAAATGATATTCTTTAATTTCGTCCTTTCAAATTCAATCCCATGGGAATAATCACTTTAACCGGAATGGAGTTCTTTGCTTATCACGGCTGCTTTGCCGAAGAGCAGATCATTGGGAATAAATTCATCGTTGATCTTGAGTTTTCAACAGACACTGAAAAGGCTGAAAGAACGGATGACCTCAACAGCACTGTTAATTACCAGCATGTATATGATGTGGTAAAAGCCGAAATGGATGTTAAATCCAAGCTGTTAGAACATGTTGCAAGAAGGATCCTCAGGGCATTGCACAAGCAATTTCCAACTATTACAAACTCCAAAGTCACTGTTTCGAAAATGAATCCTCCGCTAAAAGGAAGAGTGGATAAAGTAAGCATTACGCTTCCATAATATTCCTGCTTATTGAAAATTCAACGACAGATTGACAGATTAGATATTTTTTTTACCTTTGCATCCTTAATAAAAAGGTCTCTTGGCCGAGTGGCTAGGCGCCGGTCTGCAAAACCGTTCACTCCGGTTCGAATCCGGAAGAGACCTCAACAAAAAAGCCGCAAGTACCCTTTTTATGATGCTTACGGCTTTTCTTTATTCCGGATGGAGCCAATTTATTAAAGCTCAATAAGATTATTTTTCATGGCATAAATAAGAAGATTGACAATATTCTTCGAGCCGGTCTTTTGTATAAGATTGGTCTTGTGCCCTTCAACTGTCCTCAGACTAATAAATAGCTTATCCGAAATCTCCTGATTGGTAAATCCTTTTGCTATTAACTGCAATACCTCGAGTTCGCGTTTTGAAATATCGGCATCGGGTTTATTGCTGATATACTTTTTGGTGAAATAGGATAACAATTCCTCTGAATAGTAGTTCTTCCCTTCCAGGATAAATTTAGTAGCCATTTCCAGTTCTTCGCGTTTTACATTCTTTAAAAGAAAGCCTGCAACTCCTGCTTCTATCATGCTTTGAAGATATTTCTCCTCTCCGAACATGGATAAGGCCACTATTCTTAAATCCGGTTTTATTTCAAGCGCAGCCTTAGTGGCATCAATGCCGTTCATTACAGGCATTTTGATATCCATAAAGACAAGATCGGCATCTATCTTGTCTATAACATCAATGAATTCTTTCCCGTTAGAAGCTTCGCCGCAGAGTTCAATATTCTCAAACGTGCTAATGACCATTGAAAATCCTTTTCTGAATATCTCATGATCATCCACTATAAATATCCTTGATTTCCTGTTCATATACTATCCGTTTATACAAAAATACATTTAAACCATGAACTTTTTATAATTGACTTCGATATTAACCTGAGTCCCTTTATCTAACGCACTCTGGAAAACACACTTTCCCCCGATAGTTTTTATGCGGTTGACAATATTGTTTAATCCCAGTCCTTTTTGCGGATCATTCATTGTTTTTTCCACATCAAAACCTTTACCGTTATCACTGTAAGAGATGTTTATGAATTTATCCTTTTCATGAATTTCAATATCTATAGCGTTCGCGACAGCATGTTTTAAAGTGTTATTTATCATTTCAAGGATAACGCGGTATAATGTAATTTCTACCACGGCATTATAGCGTTTGTCTTTCAGATCCGAATGAACGGTAACTTCAATGGCCCCTGTCTTTTTTAACTTGCCGCAGAATGTTTCCAGCGCATTGATCAGCCCGTAATCATTCAATACACCAGGCATCAGGTTATTGGCTATCATGCGGGTATTCTTTATTGATTCGTCAATAAGATCATTGGCGGTTTTAAAGAATTCCTTTTTCTTATCCGGCCCGTGTTTTTCCGACTGCAGCTCATTCACATACAGGCTTACGCTTGAAAGCAAAGGTCCAAGCCCGTCATGAAGATCCTCGGCAAAGCGCTTCCTTTCCTTCTCTTCTGTTTCGACAACAGTGGTCAGTATCTTTCTTTTCGACTGCCTCTGCCTGTACCCATTCAGCATGGATAATGCAATGATAAGCAGCAGTATGCCGCCAACAGCAACCGAAGTGATAACTATCCTGCTTTGCTTTAATTTCAGATCCTGGCTTTCCTTTTCGTTTTGCAGTTTTTCAATATCCCTTTGCTTTTTCTCGGTTTCATATTTCACCTGCATATCGGCTATCTTATCATTGCTTTCCTTATTGAAAATACTGTCGTAAGCCTGTTTGAAAAACACATGATATTTAAATGCACTCTCATAATCGTGAAGCTTATTGTATGCGTCGGACAGGTTCTCGTAATTATCCCTTTGCAGCATCAGTGATTTGATTGATTTTGCAATATCAAGGCTTTTATTGGAACAATTTATTGCGTCGGCATACTTACCTATAAGCACATCCATATCGGAAATATTGACCAGCACGGTGGCTATTCCATTTGGATCGTTAAGCTCTTCTTTAATTTTCAGCGATTTTGAATAATACTCCAGTGCCTTATTATAGTTCTTCAACCATGAATATGCATTACCTAAATTGTTATAACATTTTGACATGCCCAGCTTGTCGCCAAGCTTACTGCGGATTTCCAGAGAACTGGAATAATTGATGATCGCCTTGTTATAATCTGCCTGTCCTTCAAGTACCATTCCGATGTTATTGAAGCATGCCGCCACATCCATTTTATCGCCGATGGAATTATAAATTTTCAACGATCTTAAAAAATAATCTTTTGCTTTTTCGAATGCATTTTGCTCGTAATACAGATCCCCGATATCTTTATTACAGGAAGCCACTCCTTTCGGATCATTTATTTTTTCATAGATATTTAAAGCGTCCAGATACGCTTCTGTAGCTTTATCATAATCGCCTTTATGATACTGAACCTTGCCTATTTTATTAAACGCCGAAGCAATATAACTTTTACAACTATCCTGCCGGGCTAAAGCAAGGGCATTATCATAATACCGGATAGCAGTATCGGGAAGCGCAGTTTGATATTCATCTCCCAGCCGGAGATAAAGCCTTATTTTAACAGTATCGCTTTCAGCTGATTTTAATTTTCTGCTGAGGCTATCAATAGCCTTAGTGTTTTGGGAAACAGCAAAATAATGAATAAAAACAAGCAGGGAAAGCAGAAGTATTTTTTCAACTGATCTGTATATGTTCATCATACTGTTAGCTTGCAGCATAAATAAAATTCACTGCAAATTAAACAAATTTTAGAACATAAATAATAAAGGTTTGGCAGTAAAAATGTTCTGTAAAAAAATCTTACATCAATTCATAAAAACTTTGGTGGTTACAGGTTGCATATTGTTCATGCTGACCTTTACAATATAAATGCTTACCGGCAATGAAGTAGAAAGGTCAACCGTGCTGCTGCCGCTGCCAATATGAGTTTCGGTGCCGTAAACAAGGGCGCCGGCAGTATTAAATATGTTTACCTGCAGAGGACCGGCAACGGCATTATTAACCGTAACATGCAATATCCCGTCGGTTGCATTTACTCCGACACCTGCCGTTTTGTTTCCGGATGTGGTGACAAGTATAATATCCGAATATGTAAAAGCACCATTGAAATCGGTTTGTTTCAGCCTGTAATAGATTGTACTGAAAGGATTTTCATCAGTAAAACTGTATTCCTTTAAATTGTTTGAATTACCGGCTCCGGCAACAGTTCCGGCAGTGCTGAAATCCATTCCGTTTGCCGATCTCTCAATAGTAAAATAATCGTTGTTGGTTTCGGAAGCAGTAACCCATTTGAGTAATACCGAACCATTTGAAGGAAGTGCATTGAAACTTAACAGTTCAATTGGCAGCCCGAAATCATAAATAATATTTATTTTAATATAGTCGATTTCTGCACTCATCGAACCTCCTCCGTTTCCCTGCCTTTCAGCAGATAAGGCAATACCAAAATTATCCGAATTAATATCGGCAGGAGTCCATGTTTCGCCCCACAGGTCGTTGTTTCCTCCATAAACAACCGGATTGCCTTGTTTCTCCCATGAAGAAGAAAAAGCTTTTTCATCACCTCCTATTGTTCCTCCCTTAATAATTCTTACAGAATGGTCGTGGGTATGTGGCAAATTATCGGAATTTTTATAGAAAGTAACTTCAATACCTGTGATCCTTGCATTATCAGGAATGTTGAATGTGAAACCTGTGGCAACCAAATAATCAGAATAATCTCCGTTCGAAGCAATATTGTCGGTACTGGAATAAATTCCGTTTTCGGTAGCTGCGTTTGCCGGATTATTCCATGATGCCGAACTCCCTGCCAGTGCAACAGTTGTAAAAACTGTGCCATCAGATCCCGGTGAAGATTGAGAAAATATATTAGAAAAAGGCAGCAGCACAAGTGCAAAGAGCGGAAGAATTTTTATTTTATCTGTTGTTTTCATGGCTATAAGATTTTGAATTGTTTTGATTTCTTTTTCGTATTGTTTCCGTAACAAAGTTACCTCTTGCAGGGGGCTGCAAACAACAGGGAAACGCCTGAAAACGACAGGTGAAACACCTGATTTATTTCTTAAAAACAATATTTCTATTCCCACATAATCATTACGTACCATTTTCTTTGATAAATTCAGAAAACATGCAAAGAGCAGGCAGAAAGCAAGTCGGAAAAACATGACCCTATTACATTTCCGACAAATTTTATTTCCCATAATCACATCGTTTTTGCAAACATTTTGCCGCCTTTCCAATTATAATAAAAATATTTATCAAATTTCTTGACTTTTGCAAATAAATGTTGTATCTTTGTGTGTCAATAAGTATCCACTAAAAAGAATTCTATGTAGCATCTTTACTTTTTTAGCACAAGTCGGAAATAAACCAACCCACTTGAAACGGCTAAAGCAAGTGTAAGATGTCTTTTGAGTTAACATATGCGTCGGGAGAAGAGAAGGGCAAAGGTCCTTTGCGATTTAAGTATGCTTTTTTCATCAAGCATAAGTACAGCATTGAATACTGCAAGGCATCACGCAGCTATACAATTGTTAATTTCATCGGCTACGAACAGGAAGCTGTTTCTTATCGTCTGCATATTATAGAGCAAGAATTAAATCCTGAGTTTTTTTTGCGTGTACACAAATCCTATATCGTGAATATCTATTGTGTAAAAAAGATCTGTCGTGGCAAATGCACGCTTATTCTGTCTCATGATGAAGAAATTCCCTTTGCCCGCGACCGTAAAGATGAAATTATAAACATACTTAAACAGGTTCATGTTCCCGAAGAATAATTCCATTCGTCGACAAAAACCTACGGCAGGTGAAATCCGTTAACGGCAGGTGAAATCCAGTGGAATTCAGCATATTCATTGTTGTATCTTTGTTATGGAAATAATTCCATAAAACTCAAAAAAGTTATACATTATGAAAACAAAAATTTTAAAACCAGAACCACTCTGTTATGAACAGAGATTTGTAATGACATTTATCATGCTGTCAGTAATTAAAAATCTTCCCAAGATCAACATTCTTGAACTTAAGTACAGCGATCCTGATGAAATAGTGATAAACGAAGGATTGACCCTGAAAACTACCGGTGTTGCTGCCATGAGCGGTTGTACCACCACCGATGTGATGGTGCATAATGCCGCAAATTTGCTGTTAACCATGCTTACCGGCTCGAAGCTGAGGCCGCAAACCTACACCACCAGCCAGGTGAAATCACAGAAAAGAATAACAGTTGACCTGTATAACAAGGTCATCAGGTTTATGAAGGGCGCTGTGAATGATGTCGCAGAGGCCAGCGGTAATGTTAATGACGGGGTTACTCTGGCAATCGGTTGCGGTGGCAGGTTAGCCAAGAAATCAACCAGTACGCAGCCCGATTTTGCGGTAACTGATGCAGGTCCCGGATGGATAAAGGTGCATGCCAGGAAAGCTGTAAAAGGTATGGAAGGGCATTTGTTCCGTTGTGCCATAGTTACATCTAAAGGAATGATCCCTTTAAAAGCAAACTGCGTGGATTATGTTTCATTGGAATGCACTATTGAAATTAACGACCTTCCCAGCGGAACCATATTGGCTATTAACCATGCAGGCATAATACCCGTCAGGCATTCTAAAATTCCGATAGTGATTACGCCTGTAAAACTTAAGAAAGCAACTAAATTACCTGTAAGCAAGAAAAATCATCCCATTTTCAGCTATACTTCCCCCGACCCTTATATATGGGATGGATGGATATATGTGGTGATACTTTAAAAAGTTGGGAGTTTGAAGTTGAAACCTGCCGAAAGGCCTGTCTACCGACAAGGTAGGCAGGTTTTTTTATGTAATACTCCTGTTTAATCACAGAATCGGTGCAAATCCCTAGCGAATAGCGAGTAATCCCTAGCGAATAGTGAGTAATCCCTAGCGAATAGCGAGTAATCCCTAGCGAATAGTGAGTAATCCCTAGCGAATAGTGAGTAATCCCTAGCGAATAGTGAGTAATCCCTAGCGAATAGCGAGTAATCCCTAGCGAATAGCGAGTAATCCCTAGCGAATAGTGAGTAATCCTTAACGAATAGTGAGTAATCGTTAGCGAATAGTGAGTAATCCCATGCGATTTGCTGCGACTCGTATAAGAGTTGGCGCAAGTGCCTCAATAAATATTTTAGATAAATTGCTTGATTTCACATTTATAATGTTATACCTTTGGTAGTTATTTTAAATTAAAGCCATGAAAAAAATATACATTGTTATTATGCTCGCTATTATTGGCTTGAAGGTTAATGCACAATGGAATAATTACTTATACTTAAGCACTTTTATTGAACCATACTTTAGTGGCACTTTTTGTGATGCAAATTTTCTTTCACTTAGTTCCGGTATGTATAGTTATAATTGGGATCCGTCACCAGATAATAGTTCTGTTTATATACAAGCTACTATTGACAATGGCAATACCTGGAGTAATGTTTATTATGATTCAGATATGGGAATAAGTTCTTTAGCAATTGAAGTAGTCAGAAATCAAAACACATATTTTCATATTAGAAATTGGCAAGGTATCATTTATATTGACAAATCGAGTAATAATGGGGCCAGTTGGGATCAGGTTTTAGGTGAAGGTGGGTATTATCAGGACTTTTCAGCTACTGATATATCACATTTATTTTTACTTTATTATAGATTTAGCCCACCCTTTTATATTAGTAAATATATAAACGGTATTGTAACCAATAATATAGACACATTTACTACGGTATCCCCACAGATAATGTTTTTCCCAGACACTGCCACAGGATATATTGCAGCCTATAATTCATTGAATTCAAATAATCATTTAATTTTAAAATCAGTGACAGCTGGAACCAATTGGGTGAATGTTTTTGATGATAGTTTAATGAATATTAGAAAGATGTTTTTTATTTCTGCAAATGTCGGATTTGCTGCGGGCGATTCAGGAAAAATGATTAAAACTATAAATGGAGGCACTGGTTGGCAATATTTAAACACAGGAATAACTGTGAATTTAAATTCCATTTATTTTTTAAATGATACAATCGGTTTTGTTGCAGGAGATTCAGGTAAAATAATAAGAACCATTGACGGCGGAAGTACATGGCATCAAGACACTACCAGCACCTTAAGTTCATTTTATAAAATATTTTTTGTAAATGATTCTATAGGTATGGCTTTAGCTGGGCAGGAAGTATATACAATTAATCTGTATTCTCCAACTTCTGTTTGGGAGAAATATACAAATCCGAAGCAAAATTTAATGATATATCCAAACCCTGCCACAAATAACCTAACAATAGTTAGCCCACAGAATGCAGTAATAGAAATAACTAACATCCAAGGTCAGCTAATAAAAACCCTCCCGCCTTGCGGCGAGGCAGGTGCAACAACAAGCAATAAAACAAACATAGATGTTTCAGCATTGCCATGTGGGGTTTATATTGTGGAGGTGAAAACGGAGAAGGGCATAGAGGTGAGGAAGTTTATAAAAGAATAAACAAAACAATAAGCTATGAAAAAACTATACATTATTATTATGCTCGCCATTATTGGCTTGAACGCAAAAGCGCAGTGGCAGCAAACTAATGGTCCTTGTGGTGGAAATATACAATGTATCGCTATAAGCGGAAGCAATATTTTTGCGGGCACTGATAATGGTATATTTTTGTCAACTAACAATGGAACTAATTGGACGGCGGTGAATACAGGTTTAACAAACAAAAATATACAAGCAATAGCTATAAGCGGGAGCAACATTTTTGCAGGTGGTAATGGCATGTTTTTATCGACAAATAATGGGGGCAGTTGGACAGCGGTGAATACAGGATTTTCAAATCTTTTTATCAATACAATAGCCGTAAGTACAAGTGGAGACACTATTTTTGCCGGGACAAGCCCCGGAGTTTATATGACTACAAATAATGGAAACTCATGGTCTTTGTCAGGCTTGTCATCATCAAATATCGGTTCAGTAGCCATAAGGGGAAATAGTATTTTTGCGGCACTTGATGGGTATGGAGTGTATTCATCTACAAACGGTGGAAGCACTTGGAATTGTTTAGGATTAGGAAGTGATGATTTTATGTCGATTGCCATAAAGGGCGATACTATTGTTGCAGGAACTTTTGGAAACGGAATATTATTATCTTCAAATAATGGAAGCACCTGGAATGCAGTAAATACCGGATTACCTTCAAATCTAGCACAGGTTGAAGTCAGGTCATTAGTCATAAACGAAAATAATATTTTTGCCGGGACTTCTAGTGGTGTATTTTTGTCTTCAAATTATGGAAGCACTTGGACAGCAGCGGATACAGGATTAAGCTGGGGTCTTGGAGTCGTTTTAGCTATAAATGGGAACAACATTTTCGCAGGTACATGGGGAAACGGAGTATTTTTATCTTCAAATAATGGAAGCAGCTGGTCTCCGAAAAGTAATGGTATAATTTTCACAATTGTAAATGCATTCGCCACTAAAGGAAATAATATTTATGCTGGTACTTATAGTGGTGTGTTTTCTTCTACAGACAATGGAAATAATTGGACTATGTTGAATACAGGCTTGCAAAATACACAAGTTAATGCATTTGCAATAAAAGGGGATACTATTTTTGCAGGGACACAGGGTGGTATTTATTTGTCCTCTGACAATGGCAATAGTTGGGCATCTACAAACTTAACATATGAAACTTATGCAATAGTGGTAAATGGAAATAAGATTTTTGCAGGAACTGGTGGTAATGGTGTGTATTTATCAACTAATAATGGAGGTACTTGGAATGCAGTGAATAATAATTTAACCAATCCTTATATTTATGCATTAGCCTTTAGCACTAGCAGAGACACTATTTATGCAGGTAGTGCTGGCGGCGTACATTTTTCTTCAAACAATGGCAACCGTTGGGATACTTTAATGAGTTCGGCTATTACTAATCATAAACCTATTAAATCATTAGCCATAAATGGGAAAAATATTTTTGCGGGTACTGGTGGTGACGGTGTATTCAGGTCTAAGAATAGTGGTAGTACTTGGTCAATTATAAATACTGGTTTAACAAATACCAACGTTAATACGTTAGTCATAGAAGGGGATACTATTTTAGCGGGAACTGGAGTTCCATACAGTGGTGTTGGGGGGGTATACGTGTCTACTAATAATGGCAGCAACTGGGCAGCTGTGAATTCAAGTAGTTTAACAGGCTATGCGGCCTCAGTTTATTCATTATTAAAAAGAAATGATACTATTTTAGCCGGAACATACGGTAGCGGTGTTTGGGAGTATTCACCTATGACAACAGGAATAAATGAGATAAATAATAATGCTGGCAATATAGCTGTTTATCCCAACCCTGCAACTAACAACCTAACAATAGAAAGCCCGCAAGCGGCAGTAATAGAAATAACAAACATCCAAGGCCAGCTAATAAAAACCCTCCCGCCTTGCGGCGAGGCAGGTGCCACAACAAGTAATAAAACAAACATAGATGTTTCAGCCTTACCAAGTGGGGTATATATAGTAGAGGTGAAAACTGAAAAAGGAGTAGAGGTGAAGAAGTTTATTAAGGAATAAACAAAACAGTAAGCTATGAAATACGAAGTATTCACGAATACATTATAAAGCAAAAACATTATGAGTAAAAAACTTTTATTTCTTATTGCATTTGCAAGTGTAGTGAGTTTTGCAAATGCACAGTGGCATCAAACTAATGGTCCTATTTATAGACAAATAAACTGTATTTCTATAAGCGGGGGGAATATTTTTGCTGGAACAACTGGGAGTTTATATTATGCTGGTTGTATGTATTTATCTTCAGACAATGGCAATAATTGGTCTGCTGTGAATACAGGGTTAACCAATAATGAAGTTGAAACAATAGCGATAAGCGGAGATTCAATTTTTGCAGGAACTGCTTATAATGGCGTATTTTTATCTACAAATAATGGTAGCAGTTGGACTGCGGAGAATACAGGTTTAACAGTCCTTAATATCATGTCATTAGCAATAAGCGGGAATAACATTTTTGCAGGGACTGGAAACGGAGTCTTTTTGTCAACCAATAAAGGCGGTAATTGGACAGTTGTGAATACAGGATTGTTAGATACAAATATTCGTTCATTAGCTATAAAGGGAGATACTGTTTTTGCCGGGACTTCGAGTGGACACATCTTCCGCTCATTTAATAATGGCTCGAGTTGGTCGGCAGCTAACACAGGCTTAACAGCTGCCTATATTTCGTCAATTGCCATAAGTGGGAACAACATTTTTGCAGGTGATTGTATAGGAGCCGGTGTCTTTTTGTCTTCTAATAATGGCGCAAGCTGGACTAAGGTTAATACAGGTTTAACAACTTCTGCAGGACGGCAAATTTTTGCATTAACCATAAGCGGTAATAATATATTTGCAGGAACTAATGATGGTGTTTTTTTATCAACCAATAACGGTGGAAATTGGACAGCTGAGAATTCGGGATTGTTAGATACTAACATTCGCTCATTAGCCATAAACGGGTATAATATTGTTGCAGGCACTAGTAACGGTTGTGTATTTTGGTCTTTAAATAATGGAAGCAATTGGAATTACGCAGTAAGCACAACCTTTGTAAATAGTGATATTACATCATTCGCAATAAGTGGTAACAACATTTTCGCTTCTAATTATTATGGCGGTACATATAAATCTTTAAACAATGGTCAGTTTTGGTCTGCCGAGCCAGCAGGGGGAACCTATTCATTAACTATAAGTGGGAGCAATATTTTTGCTGGAACCTATAGTGGGGTTGAATTGTCATCAAACAATGGGCAGCTTTGGTCTGCGGCAGGTTTAACATATGATGTGGTCTATGCATTAGCTGCAAATGGTCCCGATATTTTTGCAGGTAGTAGTACTGGTTTTGTTTATTTATCCACTAACAATGGTGCATCTTGGAGCCCAATGATTTCTGGTTTCTGGAGTATTCGCGATGTTACTTCATTAGCAGTTAACGGAACAAATGTTTTTGCTGGTACAAATGGCAATGGAGTCTTTTTTTCAAATAATAATGGCACAAACTGGAATGAAGTGAATAATGGTTTAAAAGATACAACCGTTAATGCATTAGTTGCTAGTGGATCGGATATAATAGCAGGAACTGCCGGAGGTATATTTTTAACAACTAACGATGGTGCAAATTGGACTAAAATGAACTTGGGCTTAACAGATACTTGTGTTAACGCATTAACTGTGAATGGGAGTAACATACTTGCAGGAACAAATAACGGCGTATATATTTCTACTAATTATGGCAGTAGTTGGGTCACTGCAGGTTTAACAAGTAATAAAATAACAGCCTTGACTTTAAATGGAGACACTATTCTTGCTGGAACCAATGGTTTAGGTGTTTGGAAACGATCTCTATCTGAAATGATAGCAATGAGTTGCTCAGCTATATTTACAATAGCCCCCGATATAACAACGCCACATCTTTACTATGTTACTAATTATGCAACAGGTATTCCGCCATTAAAATATTTATGGAGCTGGGGCGATGGCACTCACGATAGTATTGCTTACCCATCGCATATATATAGTACGGCAGGATACTATACCATTTGTCTCAGTATTACCGATTCCGGAGGATGCACAAGCACCTATTGCGATTCTTCTGCGTATTTGTCGAAATCTACAAATTCAATAATAACTGTAGAAGTGGTTCCTAATATTATTACAGGAATAAATGAACAAAATTTCTCTAATCTAATAAAGATTTATCCCAACCCTGCCACCAACAACCTAACAATAGAAAGCCCGCAAGCGGCAGTAATAGAAATAACAAACATCCAAGGCCAGCTAATAAAAACCCTCCCGCCTTGCGGCGAGGCAGGTGCAGCAACAGGCAATAAAACCAACATAGATGTTTCAGCATTCCCAGGCGGGGTGTATGTGGTGGAGGTGAAGACGGAGAAAGGCATAGAGGTGAAGAAATTTGTAAAAGAATAGGAAAGTAGGCAGGAGCAGTAGGCAGTGGGCAACCCTGAACTTTAAACGTTGAACATTGAACAAATAAAGCCATGAAAAAAATATACATTGTTATTATGCTCGCCATTATTGGCTTGATAACAAATGCTCAAACTGCCTATATTACAAATTCCAGTAGTAATACTGTATCAGTTATTAACGTAGCAACCAATACTGTTACAGCTACAATTCCGGTTGGCACTAATCCTTATGGAGTATCTGTAAGTGCAGATGGAAGTAAGGTATATATTACGAATAATGATAATCCTGGTTCTGTAAGTGTGATAAATACTGCAACCAATACTGTTACAGCTTCAATTCCGGTTGGTAATAGTCCTTGTGGTGTATCCGTCAGCCCTGATGGTAGCAAAGTATATGTTACGAATTATAATGATAATACAGTAAATGTAATAAACACAGCTACAAATACGGTTATGGCTACAATTGTAGTTGGCAATAATCCTATAGGTATATCTGTGAGCCCAGATGGAAGCAAGATTTATGTTTCGAATTATAGTGATGCTACGCTTATGGTAATAAACAGTGCTACAAATAATGTTACGGCTACAATTCCGGTTGGTGCTGGTGCAGGCATTATAAGTATACATAAAGAATTATATATTAATAATTATATTGCTAATACTGTAAGTGTAATAAATACCACTACAAATACTGTTACGGCTACAATTCCGGTTGATTCAGAGCCTTGTACTTTATCAGTGAGCCCTGATGGGAGTAAGGTATATGTTACAATTAGAAGTAATAATACTGTAAATGTAATAAATACGGTTACAAATACTGTTTCAACTACAATTACAGTAGGATCCAGCCCTTGGGGTGTAAGTTTTAGTCCCGATGGAAGTAAGGCATATATTACAAATTATGGCGCTAATTCAGTAAGTGTAATAAACACAGCAACAAATATGGTTACAACTACAATTATGGTTGGCGCCAGTCCAACTGGATCAGGAAATTATATTTCCACATATAAACAACATCCTTATAGTTATACAAGCGGCAATGCAAATATTTGTAAAGGAAACGATACAACAATTTGTGTTTATGCTTCGGGAGGAACACCCCCTTATCAATATTTATGGAGCAATAGCGTTACCTCTTCTTGTCAAACCGTTTCCCCTTTAAATACAACAAGCTATTCTGCAACTATTACGGATGCGAATGGCTATACAGCAACTTCATCGCTTATTATTACAGTTGACACTGCTTCCAAACCTGTAATTACACCAAGTGGAAGTATATTATTTTCAACAGCCGGTGCAAGTTATCAATGGAATCTGAATGGTAATCCGATTATCGGCGCAACAGGGCAATTCTATGCACCCCTTAGTCCAGGCAATTATTCAGTTACAGTAACCTATTCAAACGCTTGTTCTGCAACTTCTGCTGCAATTATTGTTACAGGAATAAATGAGTTAAGTAATTCATTTTATGTTTCTGTTTATCCCAACCCCACCACTGATAACCTAACCATAGAAATCCAGCAAGCGGCAGTTGGCAGTAAGCAGAATGCAGTAATAGAAATAACTAACATCCAAGGTCAGCTAATAAAAACCCTCCCGCCTTGCGGCGAGGCAGGTGCAACAACAAGTAATAAAACAAACATAGATGTTTCGGCATTACCAAGTGGGGTATATATAGTAGAGGTGAAAACTGAAAAAGGGGTAGAGGTGAAGAAGTTTATTAAGGAATAAATATAGCAAAGCACGATACAATAAAATAATGCACCAAAGCTCATTCTTAAATAAAGAATGGGCTTTTTGGTTATATAAATAATCGGTAGTATTTTTGTAGTAATAAAACATAATAACATGAAAACAAAAATTACTTTATTATCAATCATACTCGCCATTATTGGCTTGAGCAGTGCATTTGCACAGGTTAAACTTGATAGCGGACTTGTTGCAAGATATTGTTTTAGCGGAAATGCTAACGACGAAAGTGGTCATGGTTACAACGGCTCTTTAAACGGTGCAACTCTGGCTACTGACAGATTTGGCGGTGCAAATAGCGCATATTATTTTAACGGCAGCAGCGCTTATATTACAGTTGCTAATTCCTCAGCGCTAAATCCACAAAATGCTATTAGTGTCTGTGCCTGGTATTATTCAGAAGATTTTATAGGTTCCGGTTCTGACCCCATTGTTACGAAAGATTATACTTCTTTTGCTGCTCCCTATTATCAATATAAACTAATAGTATGCGGTAATCATTCAGCTTCTGCATATTATTCGTTTGGTTGTTGTGTTACAACTAACGGTACAGCTAATATGGAAGGAACAAGTAATGGTTTCTGGACTGCAGGTAACTGGTACTTTTTGGCATGCACCTATGATGGGAGTTATTTGAATTTTTATGTGAATAACAACCTGATTGAATCCAAATCAGTTACCGGACAGATTAATTCCTATAATACCCCACTGTACTTTGGCGGCGACCCAACATTCAGCGGATATGCACCTGGCGAAATTGACGATATCAGCATATATAATCGTGCCCTGAATACTAGCGAAATTGCTGCACTTTATAATGAAAGTGGCTGTTATGGGGTTGGAATCAATGAAATATTTTTAAATAATGAAATTAAAATTTACCCTAATCCTACTATAAATAACTTAACAATAGAAAGCCCACAAGAAGAAGTAGGCAGTGGCAGTAGGCAGGAAGCAGTAATTGAAATAACTAACATTCAAGGCCAGCTAATAAAAACCCTCCCGCCTTGCGGCG
>JBEKEO010000001.1:0-58670 GCA_050013795.1 Bacteroidales bacterium | reverse complement strand
GCACGGACCGCACCATGAAGCCCAGAAGTCAATTAAAACAAGCTTGTCTTAAATAGAGTATAATGAGATTACGGAATCGTTAGGATTCTTCATGGTAATGTCGGGAGCTTTTTGTCCGATATCAACAATAGATGTTTTTGAACGGGAATAAGTATTAATGTTGCTGCTGATAATAACTGAAAAGGTCAAAACGACAGTAGCAATTATAATAGGAATCAATATATACCTGAGATTTTTCATGAGTAATTGTTTTTGCAAAATTACTAATTATCTGTGAGAATGATTGAATTAATCAGAACCATGAAAAATAGAATAGTAAACCATTAAATTCTTTTTATTTGTGCACCAAGTTTTTGTAATCGAATGTCAATATCCTGGTACCCGCGGTCTATCTGTTCGATGTTATGGATAATGCTTTTACCATTTGCAGATAATGCTGCAATTAGTAAGGAAACCCCTGCGCGTATATCAGGTGATACCATTTCTATCCCTCTTAACGGGAATTGTCTGTCAAGTCCTATTACTGTTGCACGATGAGGGTCACAAAGGATTATCTGTGCACCCATATCGATAAGCTTGTCAACAAAGAACAGGCGGCTTTCAAACATTTTCTGATGAATAAGAACACTACCTTTGGCTTGCGTGGCGACTACAAGAATAATACTTAAAAGGTCTGGGGTGAAACCCGGCCATATAGCATCGGCAATAGTGAGGATGGAACCATCAATAAATGTTTCTATCTGGTAATGCTTTTGCTCAGGAATATAAATATCTTCCCCTTTACGTTCGAGTTTTATCCCAAGTTTTTTGAAAACATCAGGAATAATCCCAAGTTCATCGTACACAACATTCTTAATGGTTATCTCACTTTGTGTCATAGCAGCAAGACCAATAAAACTACCTATTTCAATCATATCTGGAAACAAGCGATGAGTGGTTCCATTAAGCTTCTCAACGCCTTCAATCGTAAGCAGGTTAGAACCCACACCATTAATTTTAGCACCCATCCTGTTAAGCATTTTACAAAGCTGCTGCAGGTAAGGTTCGCAGGCTGCATTGTAAATAGTGGTGACTCCTTTTGCCATAACGGCAGCCATAATAATATTAGCGGTACCGGTAACAGATGCTTCGTCCAGATGCATATAAGTTCCCTGAAGCTTCTTAGCACTTACTTTATAAAAATTGTTATCAGCATCGTAATTAAAATCGGCTCCGAGTTTTTGCAAGCCAATAAAGTGAGTATCAAGCCTGCGTCTGCCAATCTTATCCCCTCCGGGCTTTGGAATATAACCTTGTCCAAAACGTGAAAGCAGCGGACCGATTATCATTATGGACCCCCTTAGGCTTGCTGCTTTTTGCTTATATTCGTCGGTGTACATAAAGTCAAGGTTTACTTCATCAGCACGGAATGAATATTCTCCTTCGTTTTTCTTTTCAACCTTAACTCCGAAATCTTTCAGGAGTTCAATGAGTTTATTTACATCGCGTATATTGGGGATATTGCTGATAGTAATTGTTTCAGGAGAAAGCAGCACTGCACATAAAACCTGTAATGCTTCGTTCTTAGCTCCCTGAGGTGTGATTTCACCTTTCAGTTTTTTAGCGCCTATGATCTCGAATGAACTCATATCTAAATGATTTGTATTGAGTGTGCAAGATAATAAAATATTATTGAATGTCTTAAATTTTCATATAATATTGAAACCTTTTTTCTTTATTGTGAAAATAAAAAAGCCGCAAAAAGCGGCTTCTTTATATGAAATTATTCTTTAGGTTTTTTTAGAGCGAACTTTCGGAAAAGAATATAAGCGACAAAAAGAATCAACCATATTGCCCACAAACGGATAAAGAACAAAATGATTTCAAGTAGCATATCAAAACTAAACACAATGCCTTCTTTTGTCCTGCGCCAGAATCCTGGTTTGTAGGCCTTAATGTTCTTATCATTTTCAATAAGTGAATGCTTAATGACTTGTCGCTGGTATATAAATATTACTAAAGTGCTGAAATTAACTTCGTCCATAAGCTGATTTTTATACGCCTTTAATCTGTCGAGTTCAGTTTGTTTGTGATAAATATTTTCCTGTATGTTCACTGTCTCTGTTGCGTTTTTGCTCTTTTGATCAGCAGCCTTTGAGAGTTGCTGTGTATTTCCTGTTATTCTTTGCTGCATCATATTATTGGAAGTAAGAAGCATACTTACATCATCGGCTTTGATGGTTCTGTAATCCAGGTAATCAATTAAAGGAGCAATCTGTCGAATGATGCTATCAAGGTTATAATTTGGAACACGTATGTTAATATCATTTACAACATCATAATAAATTGATTCAAGAGAAGAATCAATACTTACAGGAGTTATTTCTTTCCTGTCAATAGTACTGTTCAAATTTGTATAGGTCACAAATCCATTATTTGCTGCAGTAAATCTTTCTATTTCCAATGATGCTTTATACACATTTTTTACCCGGAATTTAAGCTCAGCTGTGCGAACAAATTTCCTTGTTGTATCTTTTTTGTTTACAACAGCAGCTGAAGAAGAAACATAATCAGCCTTTGAAATGGAGTCAGTCTTTTTAGCCGTGTAAGAACTTGGTGCTATGGAATCAGCTTTTGCTTTATATTTTTCCATTTCTCTTTTGTTGCTACCACCGCAACCCGCCATAGTAATAGCTGTTGCAAATAATATGTAAAATATTTTTTTCATTGTTTTTGGTTTATTTAAAGACAAAGTTAATTATTATTTAAGAATTGTTTCAGGTTTGCAGTTTTTTGATATTGAATAATAGAATTCTATTAAAAGAATTAATTTTGATGTTTTACAAAAAGAACGAATTAAAAATTGAATTATGAAAAAGATAGTGTTAATCATTGTTCCTGTTATTGTAGTTTTCTTTCTGTCATGTAAAAGAAATGAAAGTGTTCTTTCAAAAGGGAATTCAGTTTGCGACAGCCTTTCCATGTCATCACAGGAACATCTTGTAATGTCGGTGCTTTGGTATCAGCGCTCTGCTGAAATGAGAGCCATGTATTACCAGAGTTTTTACCTTGCTAAATTAGCTCTTGATAAAAAGCTGGCAGATGATAAGTCTGCTGACAAGAAAGCAGTGGTTTTCGACCTTGATGAAACCGTTCTTGACAATTCGCCTTATGAAGCAATGATGATTCAAAAAGGTGTTGATCATTCAAATAAATTATGGAGAGAATGGACGAAGATGGCTGTTGCAAAAGCCACTCCGGGAGTAGTAGATTTTATTAATTACGCCAAATCAAAAGGAGTTACTGCTTTTTATGTTTCAAACCGCGAAATAGGTGACTGGGATGTTACGATAAATAACTTGCAAAAGAATAACCTTCCGTTTGCCGATACAATTCATGTTTTACTAAGGGCAAGTGCGAGTAATGATAAAACTCCGCGTTATGATAAAATTGCAGGGAACTATAAGATATTGCTAACTTTTGGAGATAACCTTCGTGATTTTAAAGAGATATTTGGAAACAGGAAAGTTAATTACGGTTTTAATATGGCTGACAGCCTGAAAGACCAATATGGTGTTAATTTCATTATGCTGCCAAATCCTATGTACGGCGACTGGGAAAAAGCCATTTATCACAACACATACCCTTCATCTGATGTTGAGAAAAGTAAATTAAGAAAAGCTGCGTTGATAGGATATTAGTCTTTGCTTTCTGTCAATGAATTCTGCTGTGTTTGTAATTCGGCAAGTTTCTTTTTGCCGTATGTAAGTTTAATTATCAGAATAAACAGAACAGGAATAATAAACACACCTAATGCAGTAGCTGCAAGCATACCTCCTAATACTGACCATCCAATGGTCTGACGTGCAACGGCACCTGCTCCTGTTGCCAATACCAGCGGAGATACTCCAAAGATAAAAGCAAAGGATGTCATCAATATAGGGCGCAGCCTTAAGCGCACAGCCTCAATAGTTGCTGCGACAACTTCAAAACCGCGGTCAACACGCTCTTTGGCAAACTCAACTATAAGAATAGAGTTTTTGGCAGCAAGACCAATAAGAGTAATAAGACCTATTTGTGCGTAAACATTATTTGTCAGGCTTGGGATAAATGTAAGCGCCAATATGGCTCCAAAGGCAGCAAGAGGAACTCCAAGCAGAATAGTGAAAGGCACTGTCCAGCTTTCATATAATGCTGAAAGGAAAAGAAAGACAAAAAGAATCGATAGTATGAAAATATAGGTAGAGGTGTTACCGGCTTTCACCTCTTCACGGCTTAAGCCTGAGAATTCATATCCATATCCTTTAGGCAGCACCTGCTGGGCTGTTTCCTGCAATGCTTTAAGAGCCTGTCCGCTGCTATATCCAGCCTTAGCGTCACCGACAAATTCAGCCATACGGTAAAGGTTATAATGAGAAAGCATGGAAGCGCTTTCGCTGACTTTATAAGTCATCACAGAACTTAATGGCAACATTTTGCCCTGCTGATTGCGGACATAATACTTATCCATATCAACAATATCATTTCTGTAAAGCGTATCTGCCTGTGCAATTACGCGGAAATTCCTGTTGTATATGGTGAAGTCATTAATATAGCTGCTGCCGAGATATGTCTGGATGGTATTAAAAACTTCTGTCAGGCTTACACCCATCTTTTTGCATTTGTCGCGGTCAACAGTAAGTTGATAGTTGGGTGTACGTGAGTTAAAGAAAGTAATAGCGCGGGCAATTTCAGGACGTTTGTTGGCAGCCGCCATGAATGCGTAAACATTTCGTTCGAAAGTTTTTATATCATCATTGCTTTCGCGTTGCTGCAATTCGAAGGTAAACCCTCCTGTAGCGCCAAGCCCGGGGATAGCAGGAGGAGGTATTACTAGTATATTAGCTTCCTTTATAGCTGCAAATTTTGCCTGCATCTGAGCTATTAAAGCAAAAAGTTGCTCCGACTTGCTTTTCCTCTCATCCCAAGGTGTTAGCTGGCAGAAGAGGGTTCCGCTGTTTGATTTGATGGCACCGGTAACTACATTAAGACCGGCTATGGCAGAATAATGACCGACACCTTTGATCTGACTCAGTATATCCATCATTTTTTTCATTACCTCAACAGTACGCGATGTAGAAGAAGCTTCGGGCAGTTCAAATGTTATAAACACGCGTCCTTCATCTTCAATAGGAATGAAACCTGTGGGTTTATTTTTAATCAGCACATAAGCGCCAAAGACTATCAAAATAAGCAGGACGACAACATAACGGGAATGTTTTATAGCTGCACGGACATTATTTGTATATCCTTCCGTTCTCCTGTTAAACCATTTATTAAAACGGAAGAAAAAATAATTAAGGCCTTTTGAAGATTGACTTATTTGATGAGGTTTCAGAAATAAAGAACATAATGCCGGAGTTAAAGACAAAGCAACAAATGCAGATATGAGAACCGAAATGGCAATGGTGATAGCAAACTGCTGGTATAATCTTCCTACAATACCGGGCAAAAATCCGGCAGGAACAAATACAGCCGCAAGCACAAGTGCAATAGCCACAACAGGTCCGGATATATCGGCCATAGCTTTATAGGCAGCTTCTTTCGGTGTAAGGTGCTGCTCTTCCATATATCGCCTCACCGCTTCAACCACTATTATCGCATCATCCACAACAATACCGATAGCAAGAACAAATCCGAAAAGCGTAAGCTTATTAATAGTAAAACCCAGCGGTATGAAGAAAACGAAAGTGGCTATTATAGATACTGGGATTGCAAGAACAGGAATAAGAGTAGAACGCCAGTCTTGAAGGAAGATAAACACTACCAGCACAACGAGCCCTAATGCCTCCAACAGCGTTATGATAACTTCTTCAATTGACACCTTTATGACAGATACTGATTCAAAAGGCACACTGTAGGCAACATCGCTTGGAAATGATTTGCTGAGATTATCCAAAGCTTTGTAAACACCATCGGCAACATCCAGTGCATTGCTTCCCGGAGTTTGGTATATCATCATGTATGAAGCTGGTTTTTTGTCAACATAAGCCACGCCTGAATAATTGAATTTTCCTAACTCAACACGCGCAACATCCTTTAAATACACTATAGAACCTTCAGCAGGATTAGACCTTACCACAATTTTATTAAAATCATCAACAGAGCTCAGTCTGCCATTAACGATTGTAGTGTATTCAAAAGGCTGACCGGAAGGCTGAGGCGGCGTACCAATTGAACCGGCAGCTACCTGCACATTTTGTTCCTGGACAGCATTAAGAATGTCAGCAGTTGTCAGCCCAAGGCTTGCCATCTTATCGGGCTTAAGCCATATACGCATGCTGAAATCATCAGTCCTTGTATAGATATCCCCTACACCCTTAACCCTCAAAAGAGCATCCCTGACAAATATATTCGTGTAATTATCAAGAAACCGTATGTTATGTGTACCGTTGGGAGAATAGATTGCCACATTCAAAAGGCCGCTCGGGTTACGCTTACGTACAGTAACTCCTAATCTTTTCACTACATCGGGCAAAATGGGAGTTGCAATATTTACGCGGTTCTGTATGTCAGTAGTGGCAACATCAACATTAGTACCTACATCAAAAAACACATTTATTGACGAAGTTCCATCATTAGTGCTGGTGCTCTGCATGAAATTCATTCCCGGAACTCCGTTTACCTGCAGTTCTAATGGAGTAGTAACAGTTTGTTCCACGGTCGCTGCATCAGCCCCCACATATTGGCATGATACCCTAACTACAGGAGGAGTAATATCAGGATACTGGCTTACAGGCAGGTTAAGTATTGCCAATGTTCCTATTATGACCAAGACCATTGAAATTACTATTGCCGTGATGGGGCGTTTTATAAAAGTATCAGCAATCATGATAATTAAAAATAGAAATTTAAACTACTTAATGTATTTAAAGTGACTTGGGTAAGTATAGTTTGTAACGTCATTTCTTTTCACCTACCAGACTTTGATATTCTTCATATAACTTTTTATCATAATCAATTTCTTTTTTCATAAGAGTATTTCGTTCCTGCTTATCTTTAATCCAGCGATATATCCAACTTATGCCCCATTTCCCGAAATAATAATTTGGTTGAGAGAAAACCTTATCTTTTAATGCATCCTCTAATGAGATAAAATGATATCCTTTATTTTTAAGTTCATTAATCAAAATAGTATAATAATCAGCACTTAATTTATTGGCATGACATAACAATATCTGGTTGATATTTCTACCATATAATTTCTGGCTTAATTGTTCAAAATATTGAAATAAATCTACTGTGAATTTTATATAAACCCTTGCAATAGAATCTGCCCGTTTAGTATTATTTTTTTTCAATTCGTTTTTATAAAGAATATTAATCACCCAATCATCAGCATCAATAGTAAAGGGTGCAATCGTATAGCCTTTCTTAGACAGATAATCAGCTCTTTCTTTTTGGCTAATACTATCTTTTCCTAATGCATTATATGGAAAACGAAAATATTTAATTGTGCTGTCTTTCATAAATGATTTTAATAGATAATCATTTACAATAACCTCTTCTTTGAAACAGTCCAAATCATTTTCAGCATGATTTAAATGATGCAAAGTGTGATTGCCAACTGTAATATAAGGGTTATACAGCCAGCTTTTAAGAATATCAAGTCTTAAATCTGTTTCGTTTGCTGAGATACATTGATCGCCTATTATAAATGCAGCAACAGGTGTTTGAAGTCGTGTAATTTGTGATAATATAGTATCGTCGATTTGTTGTGCCTGTTTAATTTGTTGCAATGTCATTTTATTTGGCATAGTGCAAAAAGGCATATCATCCATTGTAATTGCGACATTTTTATTCTGACAAAAACAATAAGAACTAACAAAGTAAAGTACAATAATTATATAAGTTTTTTTCATAGCCTTATAGTAAGGTTAATTAATTTTTCAATTATTTTCAGTTTTCCCCTCATTTCCACTCCATTAAAGGCAAAAATCTTCGTTTTTCTTGTAACAGTTGCACCAACTTTCATTATTTATAAGCCTCAAGCCCCAATTATCAAATTCAAAGCCCCAAGAAGCTACTCTTTAATGTTGGAATTTGGGGCTTTTGATTTGGGACTTGGTTCTTTCTTTTCAATATTTCCCTAAACTTTAATAACATTTGCACCAACTCGCTATCGAGTACTCACTACTCGCTATCGAGTACTCACTACTCGCTACCGAGTACTCACTTCTCGCTATCGAGTACTCACTACTCGCTATCGAGTACTCACTTCTCGCTATCGAGTACTCACTACTCGCTACCGAGTATTCACTTCTCGCTACCGAGTACTCACTACTCGCTATCGAGTACTCACTTCTCGATACCGAGTACTCACTTCTCTATAGAGAGTTGCACCAACTATTGTAATAAGTGCCGCAACTGTTTCAAAGAACTACTTGGTTTATAGGCTCTTATTCGTAAATTGTATATTGTAAATCGTAATTCAATTGTTAGTCAGTTCAATTATCTACTTAGCCGGCAGGTTGAATATTGGGTATTCTTTAATAAATTTAGTTACCATAACTCCTTTTTTTGTCTTCATTTCCACAATATATACTCCGCTTGGTAATGAAGAAACATCTATGCTTGTTTTATAGCCAGTTGTTGCTATGGCTTTTATTAGTTGTCCTTGTATGTTTAGAATTTCTATACTGCCTATTGCGTCCTGCCCATTGCTTACTTGTATTTCCTCGCTTGCAGGGTCAGGATAAACCGCAATGCCTGCCGACACTATGCTGGATGAGACAATGCCAGTGTGCGATGGATAAATGGAAATAAAATTTCCAAATGCGGCCGGACTTGTACCAACCATAGGAATTGTAGCCGAAACAGTATCTGCAATGCCGTTTATTACACTTACTGAGCTAGAGCCATAATTCGCAACATATACCTTGTTCCCATCAGGGCTTACAGATACACCTCGAGGACCGACACCAACTTTAACTTTAGCCAAAACAGTATCAGCAGTGCCATTTATTATACATACTGAATTAGCACTATAATTTGTAACATATACTTTACTTCCATCGTGGTTTACAGATACACCCGAAGGCTTCCCTGCAGGTCCGGTACCAACTATTATTGTAGACGAAACAGTATCTGCCGTGGTGTTTATTACACTTACTGAATAAGAAACATAATTTGCAACATATACTTTGCTTCCGTCAGGGCTCACAGACACACCATGAGGCTCAGAACCAACTGTAATTGTATCCAAAACAGCATTGGTAGTGGTACTTATTACATTTACTGTATTAGAACCTTTATTCGCAACATATACTTTATTTCCATCTGGTGTTACAGAGATTCCCCATGGAACATTAAAACCCGTAATAGTAGCTGTAACAGTATTAGTAGAAGTGTTTATTACACTTACTTTGTTAGCACCACTATTCGCAACATATACCTTGTCTCCATCAGGGCTTACAGATATACCAGAACCAGAAACACCTGCAATTGTAGCCGAAACAGTATTAGTAGCTGTGTTTATCACACTTATTGAAGTATCCCCCATATTCGTAATATATACTTTGTTCCCATCAGGGCTTACAGATACACCATCAGGTTGAGAACCAACTTTAATAGTGTCTGTAACAGTATTGGTAGCAACATTAATAACGAATACAGCGCTATCACTTTCACTTGTTATATATGCCGTTTGCGCATTTGTACCCAAGCTTAAAACAGCGAGGATTGAAATAAAAAATAAATTTTTCATAGTGTTTTTTTTAAGTTATTTGCTTTGTTGTTTCTGGAGTGAAGCAATGGTGATTGCCGAACCGTCGTGAAGTTTCTGTATGCCGTCAACCACTATAGTTTCACCGCCTTCAAGACCTTTCAATACAATAACATTTGAATTTACCCTTGGGCCAAGCGTAACCTTCATCTGCTTAACCGTTTTATCCTGTTTCACAAACACAAAATATTCGCCCAATTGCTCCAACACTGCTTTGAAAGGAATAATCACCTGTTCGCCGGCGTTTGCATTCAACACAAGCACCTTGCAGCTCATACCCGGTTTAAGCAATCTTTCGCTATTAGGAACAGTTATTCTTACCCTGACAGAACCGGTCTGAGGGTCAACAGCTCTGTCGATAACACTTATCTTCCCTATATAGGGATATATTGAATTATCGGGCAGTTTGATCCGGAATGTTGAATCATTTTCTGAAATTATTGCATTTTCCAACTTCTGAAAACGGCTGAGCTCATTCTCACTAATTTCAAAATCAACGCCCATGGGGTCATCCGAAGATACAGTATTTAGAAGAGTTTGCCCGGGAGTAACAAGAGAACCCAACTTAACACTGGAAAAACCTATCGTGCCGTCGAAAGGGGCATTGATTAAAGAGTAATCATAATCGGTCTTAGTTTTAATTAATTCTGATTTTGCCGCTTCTACCTTCTGTTTGGCGCTGTTAAGATCGGTCATGGCATTTTCAAATAGCTGTTTAGCAACGGCATCTTGCTTATTTAGGTCGGTGTAGCGATTGGCATCACGCTGAATTTTTTCGAGGTTATCTTCTGCAATCTTCACATTCGACTGGGCTTCCTCATAGGTTGCTTCATATTTGCGACGGTCAATCTCATATAGTTTTGCACCCGAAAGAACCTGTTTCCCCTCGGTAAAATACATTCCCGTTATATATCCGCTCACTTGTCCGCGAAGTTCCACTTCTTTTAATGCCACAACATTTGCAGGATAGGAGTTATAAAATATAGCTTTTGTTAAACTGACATTGGTGACTGTAACAGGTATGGATGGATCAACCGTCTTTACTGCATTACCGCCGCAAGAAATCAAACCTGCAATCAGCGAAAAATATACTATTATGTGAGGTATTTTTTTCATAGTTTAGTGTACTATGTTCATATTTACTTATTAGTTGATCTTTATTTCTCCTAATGCTTTTTCAAGATCCATTTTGCTGGTAAGCACCTTGAAAAGCACATTCAAGTAATTAAGTTCTGAAGTTCGTAAATCTGTTTCCGAAACTATAACTTCTAGATACGCTTTAATTCCTTTATCATATTGAAGTTTCACAGTGTTAAAGATGTTCTTTGCTAAAGCAATATTGTTCTTTGCTATTCTCAGTTCGTTCAGGTTGCTTATATACCCGGAAAGTGCTTGCGTATATTCGCTGTTGATCTCGCTTTTTAAATAGTCCATTCCAAGCTGGAGCCTTTGATACTGAAGCTTTGCTTTGCTCATGTTCTCCATCTTATTCATTCCCTGGAACAGAGGAAATGTTAATTTCAATCCCAAAAGTGATGTGGGATTGTCTTTATTGTATAAATCAGAGAACTGGTTATTGCCGTATGCCGGATCATAGTCGTAAAAAGCAGACAGGGTCGGAATAAACGACCATTTGTAATATCCGACTTCAATATTCTGTAGTTTCAATGCTGTCTGCATCTGCTGATATTCAATACGCTTACCATAATCAAGAGCCTTGGCAGTGTCAATCAATATGTCATTTTCATATTTGGAGGAATCATATATAACAGTTAAAAGCTTTTCGGGAGTCACACCCATAAGTTGTTTTAATACGGCATACTTAGCTTTCAAAGCTTCTTCTGTTGATTTTCTCTGCGCCTTAGTATTGCTAAGGGATATTTCGGTACGCTGATAGTCTATATTGTCTGTCATACCATCCTGATATAGGCTGTAAGCATCTTTGTAATTACGCTTAAGGCGAAGTATATCTTCATCCAGGACATTGAGCTGTTCCTCTGTTAACAAAACATCGAAAAACGCTTTGGTTACATCTACATACGTATTAATTTTTGAATTTTCTGTGTTCTCTGAAGCCTGGTTGCGAAGTTCTCTGGAAGTTCTGGCAGCAAAGAATAAATTGTTGCTGTATAAAGTCTGATTTGCAGAAAATATGCCCGATGAGGTATAATTTGGAGTGGAAGGTAAAGAAATATACGGAGTGTATGTAGGAGGATTAAGCGGATTTGGATAACTTGACAGCGGAATCTGAAGGAAATGCTGCACATTGGCATCAATTTCCAGTTGCGGATACCAGCCAGCCAGGGCAATTCTTATATCCCTTCTTGTAATATCTTCATCAAGCAAGGCTTGTTTGACCAAAGACTGGTTTGCCAGTGCATAAGTTATGCATTGTGATAAAGTAACTTTTGAAGGAAGAGTATCATTAGCTTTTTGTCCAATTAAAAGATTGGAAATAACAAAAAAAAGCATGCAAGTCAAGCCTTTCACGTACCTTATCAACCTGAATTCTTTGCTAAATATAATTTGAAATAAATATCTCATTCCCGAAGATGTCATCCATTAGATAGATATTGAATTAATTTTCTATAATTAAAATGCAAAAATAAACGAATTCACACAGCTTTGAGTTAAATTATTTTAACAAATAGCAAATTTGCTTTTCTTTTCCAGACCGTGCCATGTATTTGAGTTTTTTTGGCTATTTTCCTTCTAAGAAATAGTCTCTAAAAACTATCACCTGTATTTTTATGAAAATGTTGCAGGTAATATTTGTTGTCAGGAGTATTCCCATTAAATCCTCCAAAACCCAAACCTGGCGCTGCTTGTATAAAAAAAGAAAGCCACTACATATGTAATGGCCTTCTCTACAAACTTTTAAAACTCAAATTGACTAATAAACCTCTTAATTAGTCGTAATAA
This sequence comes from Bacteroidales bacterium, assembly GCA_050013795.1. Classification (GTDB taxonomy): domain Bacteria; phylum Bacteroidota; class Bacteroidia; order Bacteroidales; family CG2-30-32-10; genus CAWHOW01. Next base: position 46,006 of record JBEKEO010000001.1, on the reverse strand, counting down.
GAATTTTTCTTAGATATGTTGCGTTGTCAGTTTGTAATTTTACAAAGTACATTCCCTGCTTTAAATTTGCAGCATCTATATGTATTGATGAATTATTATTTATAATAACAGTCTTTTCCAATACTGTTTGTCCAAGCATATTGGCAATGCTGACAGTAGCATTCTGAATGTTCTGTTCGTTTAATTTTATATCAAATGAGCCTGTATTCGGGTTAGGGAAAACATTAAAACCACCTTCGGAAAATTCATTTATTCCCGTTAAAATAGTTGCAGTAACAGGAATCCTAGGGCCGAAACATGATGGACCTCCTGCTGATACCCGCCAGTTATAGAAGAAATAATAATATGCTGTAGCTGTTGATCCTGCATTATTTCCTGTAATTGAAACTAAAGATGTTGTCATAGGATAAGTAGCACCTGAAGTTTCTCTGTAAAGATTCGGGGCATTATCTGTACCAAGTTGATATCCGGTTCCTGTTGGAACACTAAAATTCAATGCTACTTTTTGAGTTCCGCTGGCAATATTTGGCGAAATTGAATCTAACATAGCACCACTGCTATTCTTTAGCCAAATTGTTCTGGTTCCGGCAGCACCAGCATAAACAGTTACAGTATCAATGGTAATATTACTCAAAGCATTAAAAATTAATGAGCGGTCAGCTGCTCCGGTAAAATAACTACCGTTAGAAGTCATAGCAGCCATTCCTGCAGCTTGTGTTGGTTGAATGACATCATCTTCGACATAAAGTGTTTGATTGCTTGTAAGAGGATTAATAGTATAACTGGTTCCTGTATGAACAAGGGTTCCGCCTGTAGCAGCATTATACCAATTAAGAGTACCTGAACCCGAAGCAGTTAAAGTACAACTACCGCCGCTTGTTGTTGAACAACCAGTAACTGATGCAGCCGTAGGCATACCACTAATATTAATATAACTGGTCACTGACTTTGTATTATTTCCATAGGTATTCATTGCTTTTAAAGAAACAGTATATGTTCCGTTTGCAGTATATGAATGCGATGGATTTTGTAAAGTTGATGTTCCTCCATCGCCAAATGTCCAGGCCCATGATGTAGGAGAATTAGAAGATTCATCTGTAAATTGTATAATGGACGAACAGCTAGTGGTTTCATTAGCAGTAAAGTTTGCAACCGGAGGTACAGCATGAGGAATTCCGCCTTTGTATACAATATAATCTGCCTGATAGCCAACAAGGGCGCTACCATAAGATATATACATATATCCTGATCCATTAACACCCCAGCCGGTACCCCATGAATTTCTTAAAATCCAGTAACCGCCGCTGCCATCAGAAACAGTAGTATCTTTCCAACCGGCAAGAACAATGGCATGATCAACTGATGAACCGGATACCACCCATATCTTGCCATTATAAGTTTGAAAACTGTTATCTGAAGCATCCATCCCAGCCCAAACCGGTCCATGATAATATATGTGATATTTAATACTATCAACAGGTGGGATATAATTTACTTCGCCTCCAATATCGGCATAGCGGTCAATTGTTTCGTGAGGAGTATAAGGCGCTCCGCAAGTTCCGGTAGTTCCATTCAGCTCGCTGCTTGTCCATGGATCTTCAGATTCATAAACAGCGCCTCCCCCGGAAGTATTAGCACCGGTATATGAAGCCATCCAGGCTTGGTGTGCAGAACCTGCACCTACAACAGCACCACCACAGCCATTATAATTGCCACCGTAAGTATAACAATCAGTTACAAATTCTTCTGAAATATCTCTAGTTACCCCATCATGAATTAAAATATTGCATTCAAGGGTTCCCACTGTAGCACAAGCCCAGCAATCTCCACATTGATTTTGGTTTACAACAGGTGTGCATTGCGGGCGCCAATCCCATGATGAAGGAAGTGTAGAAGTAGGAGAAGTTAAAGGTTTATCGTATTTATGTATAGCTTTCTTAAGGGGCGGAGCATATGTACCTGTATATTTTCCGGATGATACAACGGTGATGGAGTAACTATCAATAACCTCGCCATTCTTTATCCATGGGCGTCTTAATTCTAATGTAAGCGTAGTAGTTCCCTGCGAGATTCCGACATATCTTATTATCTGCTTGCCGCTCCCGCCTATTATCATACCTTTTGGGTTTGTTGGAGTTATCGGGCCGGGATCATGAATAAAATCGCCATCTCCTATCTGTGCAATTATTTTCTGAACTTTATCAGAAGAGGCAGGCGCTTCAATCCAGATATATCCGGTTGACGCTTTCCGTGGCAATTGTATTTCCAGCACTTGGTCTGCGGAAAGATTGATTGTTTGTTCCTGATTCGTTCTTGTAACCTGAACGAAATTCTGGCTGTGAATATTGCTGCTAACAAGTATCACAGCTCCTGTTGTAATTAATAATAGTAACCGATTTTTCATAGGTTTAAGGTTTAATATTTTATTTTTATTTACGTCTATAAAGTTACGGAATATAAAAAGCGAAGTCAATCTTTAATGATATTTTAACATATTGCTAAATAAGCGCTTATGATTGATTATTGCTATTAATTTAATAAAAACATCTACAAAAGCATATTTTTCACATATACATATATAAGTAAAATTACCAATTAAATTTTAGGTAATTTCACCTAAACGGTTTAGTGAATGTACTTACTGTATATTATTAATTGTGGAATATATTATATTGTATTTTTTTTACATCCGAATCATAGCAAACATTAAAAGAACCTGCCTAAAAATACAATGAAATTGACCAACTTTGAATAAAATTGAGCAAACATGCAAAGAACCTTATGAAACACCTTAAATTTCATTCTTTTCTTTGCATGAAAAGCTATAAACAGGCAAAATACCATTGAATTATGTGTCAATTGATATAAAAGCAAAGAAGTATATGGCTTTCGGATAAGCTTTGTTCAATGAATAGTTTGCCTAATGGAATGAAATTTTATAATATTGCATATAGATATAAGCGAAACTTTAATGGTTTTTCATCTTATAGTCTGCTAATGCAAGCAATGCATGAATATAACAATAACATATAAACAACAAAACATATGACAGAAGACACAAAAAAAATAGCGGTTCTAATTGACGGAGATAATGCCGATGCGAACCTCATTGACCAGGTTCTTAACGAAGCAGCTAAATTTGGACGTGTAACAATTAAGCGTATTTATGCCGACTTCACAACTCAACAAATGAACATCTGGAAAAATCAATTAAACATTTACGCAATCAGGCCTGTTCAAAAGTTTGCATACACAAAAGGAAAAAATTCTACCGACAGTGCATTAATAATTGATGCAATGGACATCATGCATGCAAAACTTGTTGACGGGTTTTGTATTGTATCAAGTGACAGCGATTATACAGGAATTGCACACCGAATTCGGGAAGAAGGGTTTTTTGTAATGGGTATTGGGAAATCCCATACTCCAGAAGCATTTGTGAAAGCTTGTGAAAATTTTATTTACACCGAAATTCTCACGCCTAAACCAACAGGAATTACCAAACCTAATGAAAAGCCAACAAAAGAAAAACAAGACACGAAAAAGTTGCATATAGCAGCAATAAAGCCAGAAGAACCAAAAATTATTGGTAAAATTGACCTGACTAATGTAATTACTAAAAAGCCAATCAACATTGAAATTGTTGACAAAGCTTTTGAAATGGTTTATAATAACTTAACAGGTTTAGCTCTGGCAGCAAGACTTGCCGAAGCTTTAAAGAAAATTGATCCAACATTTGATATTCGCAACTACGGACATACTTCTTTCAGAAAATTTTTAGAAGAGCTTAAACCAAATTTTGAAATTGTACTGCACGACGATAAAACAACAATTTCTGTAAAACGCGGGAAATAACAGCCCGTAACAAACAGACAGTTGTTTTCAGTGAAGATAGCCAAGATTGTGAAAGAGTAGAAAAACCAAAAAATAAAGGAAAAATTAAAAGCAATATCTGGCGAAATGAGGAATGTGGCAGGGCTGAAAAATTACTGATTAATAATTTTAGAATAGGATCATTTTCAATTTAAATTTTGAATGGAAATAATTAAATGCAATAGAAATTAACCTAACGTTTCCATACATAAATCGATATACCCTGAGCCCAATAAAATATTTTACAATTCAAATTAATTTAATAACTTTGCCGACCTGAATTTTTAAGGACTCTCCGTAGCTCAGTTGGTAGAGCAATTGACTCTTAATCAATGGGTCGCAGGTTCGAATCCCGCCGGGGAGACAAAAGATCTTCTAATGATTTAGAAGATTTTTTCTTATAATAATCGGGGTGTAGCGCAGTTGGCTAGCGCACTACGTTCGGGACGTAGGGGTCGGAAGTTCGAGTCTTCTCACCCCGACATAATGAGACGACCAGCATTCTTGCTCTTCGTCTCTTTTTTTTTTATTTTTTTGCCCGAATTCTGTCAACACCTTATATGAAATCACTAAATCAAGAGGCTGGTGTTGTCATTTTAAGGATTTTATAAACTCATCAGAATATTGAATGAGTTGCTTGAGTCCTTTTTCTTCAACAGGATAATGTCCTGCGCCTTCCAGAATTTTCACGGTATACGGAGTTTTGATGCCTTTCATTGAAATCTCGCTCAATTCCAGAGGCGTCCATGCATCCAGTTCAGGCTGTGTCAGAAGAATCGGACATTTATCAAATTCTTTTACCGGAATGGGCAATTTATAGCTCAAATAGGAACATAAAAATTGTGCCTGAACTTTAGCCCCTGCAGAAGCTTTATCAGACAGACAAATTTTCAATGCTCTTTTGTCATTTACAAGGGCGTTCATTTTTGAAACGGCCTTCATGGCGATGGGGAATCTGCTAAAACCTACTTTCGACAGCAACTTCATTATTGGAAGGGAAAACCAGTTTGTATTTTTAAACCTTGCTGTTTCGTTTCCCACTTTCTTATTGTTATTTTGCAAAAAGCACATTCCGATAATTCCATAGACTTCATTAATAAAGCAGGCGGAGTTATATATCAGCATTCCGCCGGCACTTAAACCATAAAGAATGGGTTTTTTATAGTCTCTTTTTGTCTCCGCATTTACAAAATCTGCAAAGGAATGAACCCAGTGATCATAGGTAATATCTTTTTGATTGACTTCAGTCATTCCATAACCCAGATTGTCAAAAGCAACCACGTCATAACCCAGTTCAGCCATTTTATACCCAAAGACCATATTGAGCTGACGTCCGTTAGTTCCAACGCCATGGTGCAGAAAGATTCGGTATTCAGCCCTGGGGTTGGGGTAACGGTCCAGGTGTATTTTATTGCCTTTCCAGTCCCATTCTTCTTCAACAGGCAGATTGTTTTCTTTGATCTGAAAATCTGCAGGAAGCAATTCATTCAATTGTTTCCAGGCAATGTTTGACTCATAAGATTTCATATTCTTATTTGTGATGTTCAATTTATCGGGTTACCTTATTAACCGGTTCAACGGTCAACAGCCTCTTCTTCCCGTTTCCTTTTATTATAGATCCTTTGCGAAATATAAATGCTCATCTCGTACAGACCATATAGCGGAATGCTTACAAGTATCTGACTGAACATATCGGGAGGGGTAATGATGGCCGCAATGATCAGGATAAGAACGATAATATGCCGACGGTACTTGCGAAGAAAAGCAGGATTTAATATGCCCACTTTTGTAAGGAAGTAAACCAGCACAGGGAATTCGAAAATGCATCCCACGGCAAAAGTCAGGTTGGTAACCGTTCCTATATATGAACCAAGATTAATATAATTATCAACGCTTTCACTGACTTTATATTTGCCTAAAAAGTTAACCATCATGGGCACAACCACAAAATATGCAAACAGCACACCGCTGAAGAACAATACGGAGGTAACCAGCACAAATGATTTTGAATACCTGATCTCTTTTTCCTTCAGTGCCGGCTTAATGAACTTCCATATTTCCCATAGTATAAAAGGAATAGCCAGGATCAGTCCTGCAACAATTGAAACATTCATGTAGGTTGTGAACTGACCGGCCATTTCAGTATTGATTAATTTTAAATTAAAATCGTTAACACAGAAGTAATCAATATTGATCTTTTGCCCAAGCCAGCAGAGTATTCTGTTCGTAATAAAATCCGATCTTTTGGGGGCGAGAATGATGGTATCAAAAAGAAAATCTTTGAAAATCAGCCCCAGTGTTGTAAAAACAAGAATGGCTATAACGGAACGGATCAGGTGCCAGCGCAGCGCCTCCAGATGGTCCCAGAACGACATTTCTGCATCGGGAGTATCCTCTTTAGCCTTTTTGTTTCTTCTGAATCTGAACATATTTCCCGGTGAAAATTACCTGACTTCCTTGTTTTTTATTATCATCACTGTGCCGTGCATATCGGGCAATTCGATAATGTTTTCGGGAATACCTTTAGCAAATTCATTCACCGCTTTTACAGCGCCTTCCCATTTATGATTGTAATCGTGAATGATGATCACTCCACCCGGAGATAGTCGTGGATAAAAGAAATGGCAGCCATCTTTAATAGGATTATATAAGTCAGCATCAATATTTACCAAGGCGAATTTCTCATCTTCTAAGCCTTTTGTTGTTTCAGGGAAATGGCCTTTATGTAAAATGATATTATTGTTCCCGTTAATGTAGTCAATGACTTTTTTCTCATTGGTATCAGCAAAATTCTTTGTTGAATAAGTGGCAGCTTCTCCTGTTTCTTCTTTCAGATCATCTTTTTTAAAACCTTCGAACGTATCGAAAAGATGAAGTTTGCGGGAATTATCCATGGCATGAATGATCTTTGCAGTTTCTCCTTTATACACCCCAAGTTCTGCAAAGGAACCTTTCACATTTTCTTTTTTCAAACGTTCTATCTGAAACCAGAAATTATAGAAACGCACTTTGTCATTGTAATGTTTCTCAATATTGATAAGCGTTTCAGGAAGTTTCTTCTTTTTTAGCATGTGTAACCATTGCTCAGGAAAGTATGACTTTTCTTTCATTGAAAGTATAAGATACCGAACCATCAAAATGACCACAACAACTATCAGCGCTATGGTGGCATATTGAAAAAACTGGTTATACATGATATTAAAATTTGTTTTCTACTATCTGATCACTGCCTGAAGTTTTTCAGTATATGCTTTCATCAGCTTATTCATGATGCGCTCTATCTCAGCATCGGTAAGGGTTTTATCCTCATCAAGCAAAGTAAAACTGACCGCATAGGATTTTTTATCTGCACCTAACTTTTCGCCCTGATAAATATCGAACAGGTTGACTTGCTTCAACAATTTTGATTCTGTCTTGTAAGCAATCTCTTCTATCTCGGAGAATTTTATCTTTTTATCAATCAGTAAGGAGAGGTCGCGGCGCACCTCGGGAAACCGAGGAATATCCTTAACAATAATCTCATTCTTAGCTGATAATTCAATCAGTTTTTGCCATTCCATCTCAGCATAAAACACATACTTTTTTATATCGAATTTCTTTAAAATGGCTTTCCCGATTGTTCCATAAGAAGCAATCAGCAAGCCATTTGAACTATATTCAAACCCCTCAATGAAAATTTCATTGCTAATCTCTTTTATTGAAAGAGAATTTACATTTATACCTAACCGTGTAAAAATATTATTTATGTAAGTTTTCAGAAAATAAAAATCAACAGGTTTTTCTTTTCCACTATATCCAGAATATCCACTATATCCGGTATATCCACTCTCACCAGAATATCCACTTACACCAGAATACCCACTTACACCAGAATAAACAGATTTGTCGCTGTAATCACTACCGCTTACGAATAGCGCCAGTTGTTCTTTTTCGTGAAAAGAAGCCAATGAATTCGTTGAATCGGCCTTTTTACTATCAGTATAAACTTTCCCGAATTCATACAACTTCAAATTGAAATTCTTCCTGTTGATGTTATACAGAACGGATTCAAGTCCGCCGAATAAAAGCGTTTGCCTCATCACAGCAAGCTCATTGCTCAGGGGGTTCAGTATAGAAACATTTAATCCTGACCGGAAAAAAGTATTGTCTTCGGTATATGATCTATTGGTAAGCGAATTATTCATGATCTCGTTGAACCCGCAACTGCTAAGGTAGTCAGCAATGGTGTTTTGTATCTTTTCTTTGTCAGGGTCCGGAGCTTTCGATGGTGATATCCTGAATTGCTGTGGCTCTTCTATGTTATTATACCCGTATATCCTGAGTATTTCCTCTACCACATCGGCTTCGCGCAGCACATCCACTTTGAAAGGAGGAACCGAAAGTGCAAGCCCTTCGGCAGTTTCAGATACAATCTCAATTTCAAGTGAAGTCAATATTTTCTTTAAGGTAGCCCTGTCAATGACCTTCCCTATCAGCTTATCAACATTGGCATACTTAATATCAAAATTGAAATTTTTAATAGGCTCAGGATATACATCAACGATATCTGATGAAATACTACCACCGGCAATTTCCTTCATCATCATAGCGGCATGTTTCAATGCGAATATCACCATATTGGGGTCAACGCCACGTTCGAAACGGAATGAAGCATCGGTCTTCAATCCGTGATGCTTGGAGGTTTTACGAACATGTACCGTATCGAAATAAGCGCTTTCAATAAATATATTGTGAGTGTTTTCGGTAACTCCTGATTTAGTACCGCCAAAAACACCTGCTATGCACATGCCTTCGGATGCATTGCAGATCATCAAATCTGTTGGAAGAAGTTCGCGTTCAACTTCATCCAGAGTGGTGAATTTAGTTCCGGCAGCCAGCTTTTTTACAATTATCTTTTTCCCTGCTATCTTGTCTGCATCAAAGGCATGCAGCGGTTGACCGGTTTCAAAAAGGATATAATTGGTGATGTCAACTATATTATTGATAGGCCTTAAACCTACTGCTTTCAGCTTGTTTTGTAGCCATGCAGGCGATTCTTTCACCTTTACATTTGTAACGGTTATCCCTGCATATCGCGGACAGGCCTTAGCATCATCAATGACCACATCAATTTTCAGTTCGTGATTGTCAACCTTGAAATCATCAAGTTTAGGTTTTGTAAGATGATAGGTTTTATTCTTTACACAACTTAAGGCAGCCACGGCATCCCTTGCCACACCTATATGCCCCATGGCATCGGCACGATTGGGAGTAAGGCCAATTTCAAATACACTGTCTGTTTCTATCTTAAAATACTCGCTTGCGGGAGTACCTACTTTTACATCAGCATCAAGCACCATGATACCTGCATGCGATTCGCCTATTCCAAGCTCATCTTCGGCGCATATCATGCCTTCCGAAACCTCGCCGCGTATCTTTGCTTTCTTTAACTCAAGTTCGCCTTTGGAGGTATATAAGGTTGTGCCCACAGTTGCCACCACCACCTTCTGACCGGCTTCCACATTGGGAGCGCCGCAAACTATATGCAGCAGTTCTTCCCTGCCTATATCAACAGTAGTTAAGCTAAGCTTATCGGCATCGGGATGTTTGGTCTTGGTCTTCACTTCGCCTATCACACAGCCTTTAAGTCCGCCTTTTACAGAACAGAACTCATCCAGCGCCTCAACTTCAAGACCGCAATTGGTAAGCACTTTTGATAATTCTTCCGGCTCTATGTCAATATCAGCGTATTGTTTAAGCCAGTTATACGAAATCTTCATTGCAATAAATTTGTGTAAAATTATTCAATTTGGCTGATATATGAACTGAATAATTTTTTCTTCAGTTTATACAATATTTCGATAATAAATCCGTTAATGATTTTGGTGCGCCACAGGCGTGTAAAAAGCGAACATAATGTTTAACTAAACTCTATTGCTATGACATAATCTATACCTTTTTAAGTCCCGTGAATAAAGCGGGTATAGTTACATGAGCCGTAAAAGACATAATAAAAGTAAAAGGATCTACCACATCAGGCGTGCTTTTTTTATAACACACCCTGACCTCATTCTTTATTGCAGGGCATTAGGCAGCTATACTATTATTTACTTCAAAGGCCATGACCCTGAAAGACCGGGTTTCCGCATCTGCATCATAGAACAACAACTGGACAATGAACATTTCTGCCGTTGTCACAAATCCTATATTGTAAATCTTTATTGCATAAACTGTATCATTTTCCGCAACAGGAATATGATATTGCAGCTTGTTAATGAAGAAGAAATTCCTGTAGCGCGCCAATACAAAAAAGAGGTTACAGAACTTTATGATAAAATTTTAAGGCAGAAATTTCAGTAGATTTTCACCTAAAATGTACCACAGGTGAAAAAAGCGTACCACAGGTGAAAAATAGTGGAATTCAGCTGTTCGCGTGTTGTAATTTTGTATCAGAGAATCGTTCTTTGAAGTATTGAAAAAGGTGTTTTACGACTGCAAACAACATAGTGATTGCATGATGTTACAAAGTGTTAATGTCGCTTTCAGAAATGATAACTGCCTTTACATACATCATAAATGTTGAACCATGAATAATAAATGTAGCTACATAAATGATCTTCGAGCGTTCAGAGGTGGCAAATGACGATACATTTATGGCAAATGTTGATACATTCAGAATAAATGTTGTTACATGTATGATTTACGAGCGTTCAGAAGTGGCAAAAGTTGAACCATTCAGGGCAAATGTTGATACATTCAGAACAAATGTTGTTACATGTATGGTTTACGAGCGTTCAAAAGTGGCAAATGTTGATACATTCGGGGCAAATGTTGTTACATTCAGGGCAAATGTTGTTACATTCAGGGCAAATGTAAAGCCCGAAAACACTTATGTTAATAATAATATCTTACTACTATATTCAAACAACTTAAATCTAATAACAAACAATTTAAAAAATAAAAATTATGGGAAAACTAATTAAAAAACTGATCCTCATTTTAAGCTTTTATGGCTTAAGTGAAGCCGCTAAGGCAAAGAAACAAACTGATATTGCTAACGCACATCAGGCTAATCCAACCCTGGTTCCGGGGCTGACTCCTACACCTGCAACTGTTCTTGGTATGATCACCACTCAGAATAATTATTACAACGAAAGAGATGCGCTTATGGAACAGATGAAGCAGGTTACCGAAAACATACACAAAAACGGCAGCGCTATTAACGATATTTTTGTTGACCAATGGCGCAGCCAGACACAGGTAGCTATTGGAGGCGATGCTTCTAAAGCTAAATTACTGGGTTATGGAATTAAAAACATTGACAGCGGACACATCACTACAACTGTGGCTACTGAAAAAGGAATAGTGCTTTCCAGTCACCCGGTTATAGTGGAAATAAATGTAAACACTCACGACGTACATACTTTGCATATTCATAATAATATTACAGGAAAACGCAGGGTGCCAAAAGGTATGTTACGTGTTGATGTTTACGGATATACGGGCGCAGCAGGTTTGGTAATAGCCGACCTCGCCGCATTAATAGCTTTGGGCGGCGGTTACCTGGGCGAGGCAAGCAGGGGGAAATTTGTTAACGCTTTTACTGCAAATGCAGGTAAAACAGAATATTATGTAGCAGTTTATGTTGACAAGAAAACAAAAAAGCCTGCATCTCAAAGTCCTGTGGCAAGCAGCATTATTAATTAAAGGCGCATAACGATATACTAATGCAGGCGGAAGTGCAGTAGTGGTTAATTGTTGGTTTCATGGCTGAAAGCTCTGCCTTAAATGGCGGGGCTTTTTTATGCTTTTGCTATGGAAATTGCAGGGAAGGGTTACAATCTTTACCATGATGTGAAAACACAATAATTGCTTAAAAAAGCAATGCAAAAAAGGATTAGGGGTTAAGGAAATAATGGTGACCGGAATAGAGGAAATTTTGGTTACAAATAAAAATTACTATAATTCACAATTATTTTTTAACAATAATCAATAATTATATTTTTAATTTCTATAACTTTTTTACTGACACATTTTAACTTATTGTCATTAAATATTGCTAAATTTATTCCTCCTTTATTCATTGCACTACCATATTCAACCCCATCATATCCTTGTGACTTTACAAATTCACATAAATATTGAGTTGGCAAATAATCTAATTCTGAATCATACCTGCGTAAAGGTTCTGATAATTCTTTTTCAAGTTGAACTAAAAACCCTTGGTATTCGGAATATTTTTCAAGATTATTCATTACAAATGGACTCATTTCATGAATTGATCTGAACCGAACAATTTTTATGTCTTCAACTAATTCAAATGTTCCAATTGTAACAAAATCAAGATATGTAGCCCTCGTTTCATATAATGTAGTTTCTTCGTCCAGAGACACATATAAATACGGAATTCCAACAGGATTCGCCCTGCCGGCTGATGATTTATCAGCAGGTGGTTTGTTTAAATCTTTCATATCCCACCCTTTATTTGTAGATATACGACCCCTGAAAAATTGTGTTTTTCCAGCATGGTATTCGTGAGCAAGATCAATAATAATTTCTTCAATAAAGTCAAAATCTATACTGTTTTTGACAAAAAATCTATTATGGTTTTTTATCTCATCTTTAAATGAATTCCATTGAGATAATAATAGCGAAGAGGATCCACTTAATTCCCCTTTATTAATAACACCTCTAACTAAAATATCAGGAGTTCCAATAGTTGCATGAGGAAAAATATCTTTAAAGAATTTTTGAATAATATCATCTGTAAGATTGAATATATTCCAATCTAATTGAATCTTTTCTGATAATAGGATAGCGGATGTTTTATTAACTTCATAAATGTTAAGCAATGGTTTGAAAGTCTCTTCAAGTTCAACTGTTTCTAATGTAGGCATTGCCTTCCTGCCACAATAATCACAATCATTTGTGGTTTTTATACCGCGGAATAATGCTTTGACTTCATTATCCCTGAAACATTCAGGACAGCATCTCATAAGTAGAATTAATTTAGAAAGTCATACATCAATTCAATATGGTGCATTATTGATAATTTTTTCAGACTACCTAATCCAGAATATGATTCTTGGTCATGTAATTCGCGAAATTCCTCACATGCTATTGTATGAATGTCTTCTTCTTCAATAAATTCAATAAGTTTCTCTAATGCTTCACTAAATTTTCCTGCGACATCAGTAGTGTCATCATTACTATCGGATACAAAATGTCTTACCCATATTTCTTCTTTAGAATTAACATAGGTAAGATGTATAACTACAGCATATGGAAGGAAACCAGCATCTGTATATTCTTTTCCTATTGTAAGGTAATCTGAGAACCCAACAAACCCTTCTTCTTCATAAAAAAGATGCTCATCACTAAAAAATTCATCATCGTTTTCTTGATAATCAGCATTTTTTCTCTGAACATTAAACTGATCAGATAATGTAATCTTATCCACATCTAATTTTTTGATTTCCCGTAAAAATCTTTTACTATTGATCTCTTCACTAATAATAATATATTTAATGTCAATTTTCTTTATAAAATCAAAAAAATCATTTTCATTATTAGGAATTTCATAACAAATAATTGAAATATTCTCAAATTCGTTTTCGGCAATAATATTTAAAATATAATCATAATTTGATTTGCCATTAATAATAAAAGTAGGCTGATAATTTTCGTAATCATTAATAACTTCTTCAATTATTTCCAGAATATCATCAGGACTTTTGATATCTCCTACCTGTGGATTGATAATTAGATTAAAATTCATTTCATTTTCAATCATACATTCTAAGGTCTTTTTTAAGGTGACCGTAGTTTCCTTAACTGGTTCAATAATTGGTGATATTATTTCATCATTGTCAATAAAATCACAAATTTCCCGTAGGGCTATCAGTTCAAACTGTTTACCACGAAGATATGGAAAGTACATATTAATTTATTTTGATTTTTTTGTTTAGAAACTTTTCAAAATATGAATATTCAGGTTTGTTAAAATCAAGACATAAACAAATATGTTTTAATTCGCCTGGAACAATTTTGGATGATAAAATTTCTTTTTCTTTAACCGTTCTTTTCTTCAATTCATATATCACTAAATCGTGAATTCTTTCAGATGGGATTTGCATGAATAGGTTCATACAAGTCTTGAAATATCGGAAATCAGTGCAGTCAGGTAAATATCCATAATATGATTTAATAATACTTGTATATTCGGATTTCCTTAAACTTTTCATAATACAAGTGTGATCAAACACTTTGTTTTTCTTTGGCTCTCGGATTGTTTTTAGTTTACTATCAGCCGTCAGAATTATTAATCCTATGCTGTTATCTACTATATTCAGATATTTTTCTTTCAAAGAATAGTGGGTAACAATAAAAATTTCCTTAAAGATTTTTTTATAGTCATTAATTTGATTTAATATTCTGTCAGGCTTATCTAACTCAGTTTTTATTTCAAATACCTTGCTTGACCCGTTAATTAAAACTAGATCAGCTATAGATTTGTTAATTCGAAATTCATTTATTGCTGTCGTTGATTTTAAGTTATATTCACCTAAAAGAATTTTTTCGATTATAAGGTTCTTGTAATAATATTCGTTCCTGTAATGGTTTTTTAATGTGTGGTGTACATGATGAAAGTATTCTTTGTATGTAAGCGGTCTCTTATTTATTAGTGATTTATCATATTTCTTTAATTTATAATCAATATATTTATGATCTTTCTTGCGTACAACCTTTTCAAATGTAGAATTAGAAAGAATATTAGCGTAGCTTCTTAGAAGGTTAATATTTATTGTTGCAGTAGCCAAGACAGTTAATTTAAAACAAATTTAATAAAATTAAATTATACCGAACAAATCAATTTAAAATAAAACTAACAGTAGGTATTTAATAACTCAACACCGTTTGGTTTAGATTTCATCTCCATCATCTGTTAAATACAGCATTCGAAATTCTTCAACTTTATTTTTCTTCAATCCCAATTCAGCAATAGGAGTATCTGAAATAACTCACGGTTAAACAAAACACCTCAGTAAAATCCAACTCTTGAATTATCACATGTTTTGCAGTAACTTTGCAGATTAAACTAACGGGATAAAAGAACACATTTTACAGTAAGCAGCGGCAATCAATGAATTAAATAAGAATCTCCCAACTCATAACTCCCGGCAATACTGTGAAGAAGTTTGTGAAGGAATAAAGAACAATTAAATAATTTAACCATTAAACAATTAAAAACATGAAAACAAAAACTACATTATTAGCAATCATGTTCGCCATTATTGGCTTGAGCGCAAATGCACAAACTGCCTATATAACAAATTGGGCCAATAACAACGTATCTGTTATTAATATTGCTGCCGATACTGTTTCGGCTACAATTACTGTTGGTACTGAGCCCTGGGGCGTATCTGTCAGTTCCGACGGGAAAAAAGTATATGTCACGAATGAAGGCGACGGTACGGCAAGTGTAATAAACACCGCTGCGGATACTGTTATGGCTACAATTACTGTTGGTGCTGCTCCTATAGGTATAGCTGTAAATCCCGGCGGAAGCAAAGTATATGTCGCGAATAGTGGCACCAACACAATAAGTGTGATAAGCACGGCTACCAATACTGTTTCGGCTACAATTACGGTTGGCTCTATGCCAATGGGAACAGCTGTCAGCCCCGACGGAAACAAAGTATATGTTGCGAACGAACAGGATAATACAGTAAGTGTAATAAACGCCTCTAGCAATACTGTTTCGGCTACAATTACGGTTGGTACCGAACCTGCCGGTTTAACTGTAAGTCCCGACGGGAGCAAAGTATATGTTACGAATTATGAAGATAATACAATAAGTGTGATAAACAGCTCCGGCAATACTGTTTCAGCCACAATTGCAGTTGGTTCATATCCCTGGGGTATAACTGTGAGCCCTGATGGAAGTACCATATATGTTTCGAATGCTGGCGATAATACAGTAAATGTGATAACCACAGCCACCAATACTGTTTTGGATACAATTTTAGTTGGTAATAATCCCGGAGGTGTATCTTTAAGCCCCGACGGAAGCAATATATATGTTGTGAATAGTGGCGATAATAACGTATATGTAATAAACGCAACTACCAATATCATTTCGGATACTATTGCAGTTGGTTATGATCCGGCTTCATTTGGTAATTTTATTTCCACATATCAACCAATCGGTATTGCTTCGCTGAATATAGTTTCAGAAAGCGTTTCTGTTTATCCTAACCCTGCCACCGAAAATTTAACAATAGAAAGCCCACAAGAAGAAGTAGGCAGTGGCAGTAGGCAAGCGGCACTAATAGAAATAACAAACATCCAAGGCCAACTAATAAAAACCCTTGCAACAACAGGCAATAAAACAAACATAGATGTTTCAGCATTTCCAATTGGAGTATATATAGTGGAAATGAAAACAGAAAATGGAGTAGGGGTGAGGAAGTTTGTGAAGGAGTAGTGAGTCAGGAGTACGGAGTTAGGAGTAAAACAAGAATCTCCCGACTCCCAACTCATAACTCCCGACTATACTGTGAGGAAGTTTGTGAAAGAGTAAATAAATGTTTTAAAAGAATATTTTTTTTATAATGGAAATAAACATCAGGGAAATGAGGGTTGAAGATGCAGGAAGCGTGGCAAAGCTTTCAGGTCAGTTTGGTTATCCTTCTACAGAAGAAGAAACAAACAAACGCATGCTGCTGCTAAAAGAATTTCCTGATAATCGTGGTTTTGTCGCTGTCCATAATAATGAAATAATAGGATGGATACATGTTATGCTATCTGCACGTATTGAATCGTCGCCATTTTATGAGATAAGCGGTTTGGTGGTTGATGAACGTTATCGCGGGCAAGGCATTGGCGCACAGCTGGTGGATGAAGTCAAATCCTGGTGCAAAGGGAAACGTATTAATAAACTACGCGTCAGATGCAACGTTACCAGAACAAGAACACACGAATTTTACCTTCGACTGGGATTTAATGAAACTAAGATTTCTAAGATATTTGATATGGATATTTATCCGCATTCTTCTTAGAATAAGATGCTTTTGCTTATGCAAAAGTGATAATAGAATTATGCGAGAATTCGATTAATATTACTTTTCGTCAACCTTGTCGTTATCCCACCAGAGGTCCTGGTTGTCCATGTTAACATCAGGACTATCCCCGTAGTCGTGTTCTTCGTCAATACCCGTGCTACGGTAATGATAAAATATAAGGTTAGGGCTATTATCTTTATCGAAAAGAACGGCAAAAGAGTATCTTGCAATTTTGTAACACCTCCTGTATAAAATGCCGGGATATTTTGCAGTGAACAATTTTAAAACACCATAGGGAATAGTATCGGTTTTAACATCCTGGAACTTTTTGCCATCACTATCAAATAAATGCATTTCTTTTTTTTGAATAGAAGCAAAGGTATGGCTGTTGAGTTCAAACCATTTTTCATTTGAAACAGAAGGATATGTATCTTTGAACGACTGCAATACCAGTGCCGGAACGCCTGATGTGTTAATAGCAGTTATCCCATTCTTATTCCTGCACACAACTTGCATATCTTTGATATAAGTGCATGAGCTTAAAATAAAGGTGCTAACTGCCAGAACAAAAAAATATTTCATGTTAATTGCATTCTTGATTGTCAATTTATTCTCTGCTCCGCCTTTCCTAAATTTGTTATGTTCAAACAGGCACAAAAATAACATTTATTCAATTTGTTTAATGTATCTGTTTACTATTATTTCGTAATAATCTTTTCCACAAAATACATATCAATTTCACCTTTATTTTTTGCCTGAACTTTTCCACGATATGTACAAACGAAAATATCTTTTACAAGTTCATAAGTGGTACCCGAGATATTCACTTTTCCAACTTCTCCCGACGATTCCATGCGTGATGCAATATTCACTGTATCGCCCCAGATGTCGTAAGAGAATTTCTTCAGGCCCACAATACCGGCAACTATAGGGCCTGTATGAATACCAATGCGAAGTTCGAAGTAGGGTTCATTCTTTTTTATTCTTTCTTCTTTGTATGTTTCCATGAACTGCTGTATCTCAAGCCCGCACTTAACCACATCTACGGGGTTAGTGGTATTGGGAACAGGAATACCCCCTGCGCACATGTATGAATCGCCTATAGTTTTAATTTTTTCAACATTATATTTCTCCATTAGTTTATCAAATGCTTCGAAACAAATGCTTAGTTCTGTTACCAACTTTTCCGCTGAAAACTTTTCGGCAATCTTGGAAAACCCTTCAAAATCGGTGAATAATACAGATACTACATCATACGGTTTTGCATTGCTGCGACCATACTTTTTTAATTCTTCAGCCGTTTCGGAAGGCAATATATTCAGAAGCAATTCATCGGATTTCTTTTTTTGTAAATCAATTTCATCCCGCTGTAATATGATCTCTTCATTTTGTTTCCGTATTTCAGCAGTAACCTTCCGGACTTCCTGAACCAATTCTTTTTGCCTGCGGCGCAGCGATGCTACACGCCAACGATACACAAGGAAAAGTACACTAATGATGACAATAATATAAATACTATACATCCACCAGGTACGATACCATGGCGGTAATACTTTAAATGTGTAAGTAATTGGGTTACTCCAGATTCCGTCAGGATTGCATGCTTTGAGTTTGAAGGTATATGTGCCGTCATATATATTGCCGAATGTTGCGCTGGTTTTTTCTGTTACAGGACTCCACTCTTTGTTGTATCCTTCTAGTATATATTGATAACGCACCGAAAAATGCCGACCGGGTTCTATAGCGTTAAACTCAAAGGTAATATTGTTGTGTTCATAAGGCAATACAAGGTTTATGGGTAAAGGATAAAACGAAGTGATGCTGTCGAAACGGATGCCTGCAAATTTCTTCCTTATGCTGTCCCTTATTTCCTGCGAAAGAGCCATTCCGAAAGTCATTATTTCCTGCTGTGAAAGTATAATGCTGTCACTTGATCCGACATTCACTGTTGCCGGTTTTCCTGTTGCTTTGTCTTCTTTGCTGTTAAGTTTCATATCATACCAGCAAATATTTTCTTCGTTTACCCTGATGCTTTGAATGACTACTGTTGGTGGGGTGCTGTTTTTGTGAATGGCTTTGTAATCGAAACGAACAAGGCCAGTCTTATCTGAGCCTGTGGCTATCCAGAACACTCCTTTACTATCAATAAACATTGTGTTTTGACCCTCATTCACGTCTTTTACAGGATAACCGGTCGCGGAATTATATACAGATCCGACTTTGTATTTTCCATCAGGAGTGGGTATAAGTTCACAAATTCCAAAGTTAGTGCCTGCATAAATCGTACCTTCTTTAGTTTGAGCAATTTGAGTTACAAAATTATCAGGCAACCCGTTTTTAGAAGTAATATTAAAAAATATATCAGGCAAAAGAGAATCATCCTGTGATTTTTTTAAGTTATTTGATTTTGTATCCTGTTCTTTTAAAGAGTATGAAGACATAAAGTATTTCTGCCATTGTTGTACATACTTATGAAGTAAAACTGTTATTCCTCCATCGGTACCAAACCAAAGGTTCCCTGTTTTATCTTCCATGATGCTTACCACTAAATTATTGGTAAGCCCCTGAGATGTGGTAAAGTTTGTAAAGGATTCCCCGTCAAAGCAACTTACACCGCTTCCTGCCGTACCAAACCACATTTTTCCTGTTTTGTCTTCACAGACACATAGTACTTCGTTATTAGCCAGCCCCTGCAATGTGGTAAAATTCGTAAAAGATTTTCCGTTAAAGCGACTTACGCCACCTCCATAGGTGCCGAACCAAAGGTTGCCAATTTTATCTTTAGTGATGCATAGAACTCTATTATTAGCAAGCCCCTGTAATGTAGTAAAATTCGTAAAAGATTTCCCGTCATAGCAACTTAAACCACCTCCATCAGTACCAAACCAAAGATTTCCTGTTCTGTCTTCCATAATGCTCCAAACAGAATTACTAGCCAGCCCCTGTGATGTAGTAAAATTTATAAAGGATTTCCCATTAAAACAACTGACACCACCTCCATCAGAACCAAGCCAGAGGTTTCCCGCTCTATCTTCTGCAACGCTTAATATTACTATATTAGACAATCCCTGTGATACAGTATAATTCGTAAAGGATTTCCCATCATATCGATTTATGCCACCTCCTTCGGTACCTAACCATAAATTTCCCATTTTATCATTTGTAATGCTCCTCACCACATTATTAGCCAACCCCTGCAAAGTGGAATAATTCGTAAAAGATTTCCCATTATAGCAGCTTACACCGCTTCCATTAGTGCCAAACCACAGGTTTCCCGTTTTATCTTCGGCTATACTTAACACTTCATTATTAGCTATCCCTTGAGAAACAGTATAATTCTTAAAGGATTTTCCATCATAGCAACTCACGCCGCCTCCGTTAGTGCCAAACCACAGATTTCCCATTTTATCTTCAATGATACTCCTAACTATATTATTAGCCAGTCCTTGTAAAGTTGTAAAATTCATAAAGGATTTCCCGTTATAGCGGCTAATTCCGCCTCCGGCAGTACCAAACCATAGGTTTCCCGTTCTATCTTCAGTGATACTTAACACTTCATTATTAGCCATCCCCTGTGAAGTATCATAATTTGTAAAGGATTTTCCATCATAGCGACTTGCTCCGCCTCCATATGTACCAAACCAAATGTTCCCCGCTTTATCTTCCTTAATACTTGAAACTAAATTATTAGCCAGCCCCTGCAGAGTGGTATAATTCGTAAAGGATTTCCCATTATAACAACTTACACCGCCTCCTTTAGTACCAAACCACAGATTTCCCATTTTATCTTCGGTGATACTTAATACAATATTATTGGCCAATCCCTGTGATGTGGTAAAATTGGTGAAAGATTTTCCGTCAAAACGGCTCACACCACCTCCCGCAGTACCAAACCACAGGTTTCCAAAATGATCCATATAAGAGCAATAAACAGCATCGAGAGCAAGGCCATTTTCAGTTGTGTAAGTAGTAAAAAAACCAAGTCCGGCCGCAGATTGATCTGGCATTTCGGCCCCGTCTAATGTTCTGGTTACAATGGGAAGAGAAGTTGTTATTGGCGGTTTGAGCTCTGTTTGTTTAACTCTGTTTTGAGAGGGTTTGATGTAAGAACCGCCATTTACTTTTGGAACCGATATGATGTTGGGCATTGGACATGTGTCGAGAAGAACAGTTACAGGAGGCAGGATTTGAGATTTGGGATTTGCCGTTGTTTTATCGGATTTTACCTGCTGTTTTTTCTCATCACATTGCTTGTGTTTGCAAGAAGTAAATAAAATCAGAAAAAGCACAATCAGGCTGATGGTTAACCGAGTTGAAAACGGGTTGCTATGCATCAATGTTTAACAAATTAAAATGTAAAAATACAAAAATTGAAATCCATGATGTTAAAAAAATCAAACAGCCCTTATCATATGACCAACAATAGAATATCGAACAAAAACAGGAAACAAGGGAATTATTAATTAAGGGAAGGTAACAGAATTAATTCACCTTTTCAGATATTTGCCTTTTATCAAATTCTTTTAAGCCTTTTTCAAGAAAGTATACAAAATTATCCACATCGCTGTTATAGCCTATAGGTTTGCAAAGGGTATCACCTTTGTCATCAAGCAGCACATTGTAAGGCTGGGCATTAATATTGAAGTGAGATATTTCAAAATCGGCATATTTCTTCCCTATGCTCTTCTTTAACTGACCGTCGTACTTCGAAGTTATCCATTCCGATTCGGGCAACTCCTTTTTATCGTCAACATAAAGCGTGATGATAACGAATTTCTCTTTTAGTAGCTTCAGCACTCTGGGATCGGACCAAACATTTTCTTCCATCTTGCGGCAATTCACACAACCATGACCTGTAAAATCAAGAAATACTGGTTTATTCTTTTGTTTTGCACATTCTATACCCTGTTCATAATCGAAATAGCCTTTTAATCCGTGAGGAAGTGTAAGGAAATCAGAAAACATCGGCTTGCCGCAAAGCTCATCATTGGCTGCATTTCCACTGCTGCGGTTCTCTACCTGTTGTCTTACAATAGCGTTAATATCAAAGTCCTGCGTGGTTTGCGGTGGCAGCCAACCTGAAAGCATTTTCAGGGGAGCGCCAAACATGCCGGGTATCATATACATGACAAATGAAAACACAATAATGGCAATTATAAGCCGAGGAAACTTAAGAAAAGGCATATCGCTATCGTGCGGGAATTTAAGTTTTCCAAGTAAGTAAACACCCATTAAAAAAAATATCACTATCCATAAAGCCAGGTACACTTCGCGGTCAAGGATGCGCCAGTGGTATGTCTGGTCGGCAACACTAAGGAACTTCAAACCAAGTGCAAGTTCAATAAAGCCAAGCGAAACCTTGACTGAATTGAGCCATCCTCCCGACTTAGGCAAATTGCTCAACCATGAAGGGAAATAAGCGAAAATGGCGAATGGTAAAGCGAAGGCCACCGAAAAGCCAAGCATAGCCACAATAGGGTGCCATATATTGTCTCTTGCCAACGATTCAACTACTACAGCGCCAACTATAGGTCCGGTGCAGGAAAAGGAAACCAGAACAAGTACAAATGCCATGAAGAATGGTCCAAGGAAACCGCCTTTGTCAACTTTCGCATCCATTTTATTCGTCAGTTTGCTGGGAAGGACTATCTCAAACATCCCGAAGAACGAAGCCGCGAATAAAAAGAAGATGAGGAAGAATAAAATGTTGGGTATCCAGTGCGTGGATACCCAGTTGAATACATCTGCTGTCACAGCGCCTTTCCCGAACATGTATGATATGCCAATAAGGAGAGCAATAGGAACAGTGGATATTAAAATGATGGAAACACCATAAAAAATTGCCTGGAACAATGACCTTCTGCGGTTCTCGCTTCCTTTTAAAAAAAAAGAAACCGTCATCGGCACCATGGGAAACACACAAGGTGTAAAAATAGCAATGAACCCAGGTAAGAGTGAAATAAAAAACACCCACCATAGCGAATGATTGTCTCCGGCATTGTTTAAGGGCACAGATGTTGGAGCTAAAGAAGAAGAATCTTTCTTGGACATGGGAGAAACAGTGTCACCTTCCGATTTCTTCAATGTATCTTTAACAGGTGTGCCAACAGCTTTAGTACAACCACCGATATCGAAGGTAAAAGGAACGTCATCAGGGGGCAGGCAAGCCTTATTATTACATGTCATAAAATTAAGAGTGCCTTTGACTTTAAACGCTTTTGTTGAAACTATCCTAATTTGTTGAATAAATGTTACTGTGTTCTCAAAATATTTTAGTTTCATTTGGAAATTAGGATCGTATTCCTCTATAGCTTTAGGTTCGTATACTTTCCCTACAAATAAATAGTTGCTGCTTTTGTCAAAAGTGAAGGTAGTTGGAATGGGGCCATCGCCTGAAATGAATTGTGAATAGATATGCCAGCTCTTGTCGATAGTGGCTTTCATGTAAAGGTTGGCGGTAGAGTCGTTCACTTTCGAACTGCTGAAAGTCCATTTAACCGGTTTCAATACCTGCGAGAAACCAAGGTTACCAATAAACAACAACAGGAAAATTAATATTTGTTTAGTCTTCATGAAAAACGATTTAGATTAACTAACTTAATCATTAATACACATGCAAAGTTATGTATTATTTTCAATAATTTCAGCAACAAAAACTTTTTTGGTGGACGAAGTAATCCTATACATATTGTCTGTTCGGCAACCTATAACCCACATAATGTCATCACCATTGCAAAGCAGCCAGATATTTTCTTTATCAATCAGCGAAAATTTGCTGTCTGTAAAGAAATCACTGAGTTTCTTTTTGCCGCGCATACCAAAAGGATAAAAGAAATCGCCTTTCTCCCATTTACGAATTGTAAGAGGAAATTTCAACTTACCGGCATCAAACATAGCGATAGATCTATCTTTAATCTTCACATCAAAATCCTTTGTAATGCTAATGGTTTTAAACTTAAGGTGAATGGGTTCTTTTAACTCTTTATAACCTTCCGTAATGATAAAATCTTGTACCGATTCAATTTCCACATTTGGTGAAACAATCAATTGCGACCTATCTTTAACTAGTCTGTGCGTTGAAGAAAAGAATTGTTTTCCGGCTTCACCTTTAAGACTTTTGCAAATAGTTGCAATAATGTTGCCTGAAAAACCATAAGGTTTAAGCAATTCATAAATAAATAATTCTTTCTGCGAAAGAGATAGTATTTTATTAATATCAAATTTAACAAGACTTCCCTCCCGTCCTGTTATTTCTTTTCTTTTTACCTCAACCATTTCCAGGAACACACTTTCAATTTGCTTTAATCGTTCAATCTCTCCTTTAACTGTCTTTTCAATATCAGGGTTCAACTCTTTCATTAGAGGAAGTAATTGATGGCGAATCTTATTCCGCATATATTTCAACGAAGTATTGCTGCTGTCTTCACGGAATTTTATTTTATTCTTTTTAACGTAAGCTTCTATTTCCCCCCTGTCGGCGAACATCAACGGACGGACTATATTCCCTGTCTTAGGCTTTATGCCATGCAATCCTGCTATGCCACTGCCGCGGATAAGATTGATGAAAAATGTTTCAACCTCATCATCCCTGTGATGAGCTACTGCAATAAAATCATAACTATTTTTAATCCTTACTTCTTCAAACCAGGCATATCTCAGTTCCCGTGCAGCCATTTGGATGGATATCTTTTTCTCTTCAGCGTAATCAGCAGTGTTGAACCGTTTAACATGAAATGGCAAATCCAATTTATTTACAAGCTGGCTCACGAAGGTTTCATCGCCATCGGATTCTTTTCCCCTAAGTTGAAAGTTACAATGAACCACAGCTACCATGAAACCTGCATCGTTCAATAAATGTAGAAGCAGAACAGAATCCATGCCGCCGCTAACAGCAACAAGTATCTTGCTGTTCTTATCGAACAATTTTTCTTCTTTAATAAACTGGATAAGCTGGTTTTTCATCCGAACTTAAATTACAAAATGTAAAATTACAAAAAAGCCTGTTCAAAATTTGAACAGGCTGATTTAGCATGGTCAAAATATTATTTAATTTCCCATATATCGCCACTGTTCAGCAAGTCGTCAACACATTTAATAGATGATGTTGCTTTGGCTTTTGTAATCTGCTCTTCCACCATATCATCATAGGTTGGGAACATAGCTGAACGAATAACACCAAGAGCTATGGGATACATCGGTGGCGCCATTTTTGCCAGCATCAGGTGTATGCCCGGATCTTGATCGTATTGGTCATGAACCAAAATATCGTTTTCAGTAATTCCATTCTTGCCTATTTCAACGACTTCAAGATGCGTTCCCTGAAGATGAATACCTTTATTTTTGTTTTTCCCGAATATCATAGGTTCGCCATTTTTCAGAATAAGCTGCCTATCATCTCTTACATCTTTGGCGGTAATACTTGCATACGCGCCGTCGGCATATATCACGCAGTTTTGCAATATTTCAACTACAGAAGTACCGTCATGTTTGGCAGCTTCGAACATAATTTCCGTCATTAGTTTCGGGTTGGTATCCACAGCTCTTGCAAAGAATGTTCCCTGCGCACCCAAAACAAGTTCCCCTGCATTGAAAGGATGTTCGATTGTTCCCTGAGGAGAAGTTTTTGTAATTGTACCCATTGCAGTTGTTGGAGAATACTGTCCCTTTGTCAGACCATATATCTTATTATTGAAAAGCATGATATTCAAATCAACATTCCTGCGGATGATATGAATGAAATGGTTCCCGCCTATGGCCATAGAATCGCCGTCGCCTGTAGCAACCCAAACACTGAGGTGGGGATTTGCTACTTTAGCCCCTGTAGCAATAGCATTGGCTCTTCCGTGAATACCATGGAAACCGTATGTATTCACATAATATGGAAACCGTGATGAGCAGCCGATACCGGAAATTACCAGGAAGTTTTCTTTTCTATAACCGATCTTTGGGAAAACTGCGGCTACAGAGGAAAGTATAGAATGATCGCCGCATCCGGGACACCATTTAACCATCTGGTCGCTGACAAAATCTTCTTTCGACAGAGGCACTCTTGATTTTTCAATTGTTGTATTTTCTTCCATGGCTTATTTCTCCTCTAATAATTTATAAAATTGCTCTTTAAGTTCATTAACCATAAATGGTAATCCCTGAACCTTATTAAATTGATGATATTTGTATTCAGGGAAGTTTATTTTCAGGTATTTCACAAATTGCCCGAGGTTCAATTCACAAACAATGATCTTATCGAAATTTGCTAATATCTGCTTTGTATTCTTTGGCAAAGGGCAAATATTCCTGAAATGTGCAAGGCTCACTTTTTTCCCTTCTGCCTGCATTTCCTTAACAGCTGTATAAACAGAGCCGTAGCTTCCGCCCCAGCTAACCACAAGCATTTCACCTTTCTCATCGCCTACCAGCTTCTGATCAGGGATAAAATCAGCTACTTTTTCAACTTTCTTTTCACGAAATTCACACATTTTCTGGTGGTTTAAAGGATCGGTAGAAACAGTTCCTTCAATATCCAATTTTTCCAGTCCACCAATTCTATGACGCAATCCTTCAGTTCCGGGTAAGGCCCATTTCCTTACCAGTGTTTCCGCATCTCTCCTGTATGGCTTAAAATCCTTGTCGTTTGCCTGTGCCATAGGCGGGTTGATTGCAGGAAGATCTTTTACTTTCGGAATTTGGAATACTTCCGATCCCTGACCAATGTAGCCGTCAGTCAAACAGACAGCGGGCGTCATATGTTCCATCGATAATTTAGCCGCTTCATAAGCAGCATAAAAGCAATCAGCAGGACTTGAGGCAGCAACAATAATAACAGGGCCTTCACCGTTTCTGCCATAAAGTGCCTGAAGCAGGTCAGATTGCTCTGATTTGGTCGGCAAACCTGTTGATGGTCCGCCACGCTGAACATTTACAATTATTAAAGGTAACTCTGTCATCACTGCAAGTCCGATCGCTTCCGACTTTAATGAAAACCCGGGACCCGAAGTTGTTGTACATGCCATGGAGCCTGTAAAGCTGGCTCCTATAGCGGAACAAATACCTGCGATTTCATCTTCGGCCTGGATTACTTTTGCCCCCAGTGATTTATGAAGAGCAAGTTCCATAAGGATTTCAGTTGCAGGAGTAATAGGATAAGAGCCAAGGAAAAGAGGTCGCCCCGAGTTTTCTGAAGCAGCCAGCAATCCCCATGCCGTAGCAACATTACCTGTAATATACCGGTATTTGCCTTTTTCCGCTTTTGTAAAAGCGGGAACTTTGAAGGTAGAATGAATTACTTCAAGCGTATCACCAAAATTATATCCCGCCCTTAGTATAGCTTTATTTACACCTATCATTGCCGGTTTCTTTTTGAATTTCTTTTCGAAGAAATCATCAGTAGTTTTGAAATCGCGGTTAAACAGGAAATATGCAATTCCAAGAGCAAACACATTCCTTGTTTTTCCAGCAGTTTTTTGGTCAATGCCAAAATCCTTTACCGTTTCCCATGTCAGGGTAGTAATAGGCGCTTTAATAAGGTTGTAGCTTTTAAGACTGCCGTCTTCAAGCGGATTTTTAGTGTAGCCTGCTCTCTCAATTGTTTTTTCATCAAAGGTATCGGTATCAACAATTATCGATGCACCTTTCTTAGCCCATTTCAGGTTGGATTTAAGCGAAGCGGGGTTCATTGCTACCAGAAGATCTGCAAGGTCGCCCGAAGAAAAAATCTTCTTTGAGCTTATCCTTGTCTGAAATCCGGAAACACCAGCCACAGTGTTGTGCGGGGCGCGAATCTCGGCAGGATAATCAGGAAAAGTGGCAATCTCGTTACCGAATAATGCTGCTGCATCGGCGAACAAATTACCTACAAGCTGCATCCCATCGCCAGAATCTCCTGCAAACCGAACCACAGCATCTTCCATCTCGACAACAGTATTTTTCTTTTCAGTCATATGTATATAGATTTAGAATTAAATTTTTTGCGAAGGTAAATGGTTTTTTAAAGTGCAGGATTGATTTTCATCACTTTTTTTTCAATATTGAAAACAACGCCTTTTCTTTGTTAATTCAATAACAATAAAATAATTAGCAAAGCGGATTCTTACCTTATGTATATCCCCGGTAATAAAAAATATAATTTTTTTCATAAAATATTTCCATAAATACTTTTAACCGAATATATTTGCAGCAAAATACTAACTAAAACTATATAACAATGGCTTACAAAATTAATGACGATTGTACTGCTTGCGGCACTTGTGTTGATGAATGCCCGGTTGAAGCAATATCTGAAGGAGATAAATATAAGATTGATCCAGAAGTTTGCACCGATTGTGGCGCATGCGCTGATGTTTGCCCGGTTGAAGCAATTCACCCCGAATAATACCGGAACATTCTGTTTTTAACTTTTCTCTTTTAAGTGGAAAGTTGAAGTTTTATTGTACGATCGAATAAAAATCCCACTATCATGGCAGTGGGATTTTTTAGTTATATCACCTGAATCATTTATTTTTAAGAAAGTAAGCTATTTTATCGGGCTAGGTAGAATAACCTGTTTATTGCTTTCCTTTCTCTTATTTATCTTCAAAATTACAATATTATTCTTCCTTGCATCATTAAAAAAGGCAAAATTATTATAGCGAAAGCAGATATTTCCAGCACGAGACGGCTAAGTCTCAACACGAGACTGTTAAATCCCAACACGAGAACATGCAGTTTCGCCTTGAAAAATTAACATTTCCGGGCGAAATCATCAATTATCAGCATGAGGTCGTATGCCTTCAGCATGAGGGCACGTGACTTCAACACGAGGGCAAATGACTTCAACATGAGGGCATATGACCTTAGAGCGAAAATATGACACTTTAGTTTTGCAAAGCAAATTACCACTTGAATTAAAATATTCATTAAGCTTTAAAGGGATAATGGAAAATATGTACTTTTGGTTTTTCACTCTGCAATATGAGATACGAAGTCGATTTTTTGGTTATTGGTTCCGGCATAGCCGGTTTGTCGTATGCCCTGAAAGTAGCGCCTTACGGTAAAGTTATCATCGTTACTAAAAATGATGCCGAAGAATCGAACACCCGTTATGCCCAGGGCGGCATTGCAGCCGTTATGTATACCCCCGACACCTATGAAAAGCATATACAGGATACATTGATCGCAGGGGCAGGCTTATGTAACGAAAAGATAGTAAGGCTTACCATATCCGAATCTACTGAAAGAATTGAGGAACTTATTGACTGGGGCACTAATTTCGATAAGACCATTTCAGGCAAATACGATCTTGCCAAAGAAGGAGGGCATTCCGAATACCGCGTACTGCACAGTAAAGATAATACCGGTAAAGAAATAGTTCGCGCCTTGCTCGAAAAGGCTGAAGCCCATCCAAATATCGAGATACTTGAAAATTGTTTTGCCGTCGACCTTATTACCCAGCATCACATGGGACAGATCGTTACAAAGAAAACGCCCAATATCACCTGCTTTGGCGCTTATGTTTTGAATCCTGAAACGAATATCATTGATACTATTCTTGCTAAAACCACACTGATGGCTACCGGCGGAACCGGTAATGTTTATCTTACCACCACCAATCCGCCCATTGCAACGGGCGATGGTGTGGCAATGACGCACAGGGCGCGCGGCAAAATTGAGAACATGGAGTTCATACAGTTCCATCCCACTTCTCTTTACAATCCTGCCGACAGGCATGCATACCTTATTACGGAAGCATTAAGAGGGTTCGGCGCTATCCTGAAAACTGTTGACGGGAAAGAGTTCATGTCGAAATACGATAAACGGAAAGAGCTAGCACCCCGTGATATTGTGGCAAGAGCCGTTGACAATGAAATGAAAATAAGCGGAGATGACCATGTGTTCCTCGACTGCCGTCATCTTGATAAGAATGAACTGATCAATCATTTTCCCAATATTTATGCAAAATGCCTGAGTGTGGGGATTGATATGGCAAAAGATATGATACCTGTTGTTCCAGCAGCACATTTTTCCTGCGGCGGAATCAAAACTGATGAACATGGCATATCCTCAATTCATAATTTATATGCTGTGGGCGAATGTGCCTGCACAGGTCTGCACGGGGCCAACAGGCTCGCATCAAATTCGTTGCTGGAGGCAGTGGTGTTTGCGCACAGGGCAAGCATGGATGCTGTTTCAAAAATAAAATCACTTTCAATCTGTGA
Organism: Bacteroidales bacterium; assembly: GCA_050013795.1. Classification (GTDB taxonomy): domain Bacteria; phylum Bacteroidota; class Bacteroidia; order Bacteroidales; family CG2-30-32-10; genus CAWHOW01. The sequence continues at coordinate 15,900 of JBEKEO010000001.1, read as the reverse complement.
TGCCATCCCTGATTGGAATGCCGAAGGAACCGTGCTTAACGAAGAAATGGTTCTTATTACCCAAACATTAAAAGAATTACAGTTCATCATGTCGAATTATGTGGGTATAGTCCGTTCCGACCTGCGTTTAAAACGCGCATTAGACAGGCTGCATATCATTTACCGCGAAACAGAAGATTTGTATGAAAAATCTATCGTTACCAGAAAGATATGCGAACTGCGAAACCTTATCAATATTGCTTACCAAATCATAAAGGCAGCAATGCTTCGTAAAGAAAGTCGCGGGCTTCACTATTCACTAAATTATCCGGGAATAATAAATTAATAAGCTATGGCTATTATAAAAACGGTTAGGGGGTTCACTCCTATATTCGGGAAAGATTGTTTTCTCGCTGATAATTCAGTTATTGTTGGCGATGTTATAATGGGCGATAATTGCAGTATATGGTTCAATGCTGTTGTTCGTGGTGATGTTCATTCAATCCGTATGGGAAATAAAGTCAATGTACAGGATGGAGCGGTTATTCATGCCACTTACCAGAAAGCGCCTACCAATATCGGCAATAATGTTTCAATTGCTCACAATGCAGTTGTTCATGGTTGTACCATTCATGATAATGTTTTGATTGGCATGGGTGCTATTATTATGGATTATGCGGTTATTGAAAGTAATTGTATTATAGCTGCAGGAGCATTGATTGCGGAAAATACATTAGTAGAATCAGGAAGTGTTTATGCGGGTGTGCCAGCTAAAAAGATAAAGTCAATAGATCAGAAATTACTTGAGGGACAAGTTAACAGGATAGCAGATAGCTATATAATGTATTCGGAATGGTATAAGGAAGAGAAATAGATATGTAAAAAGTGATAGCCCCGCCAAACGGCGGGGCTATCACTTTTTAAAATATCTTTAGAATTACTTAGTAATATTTAATTTCTTCTTTACCAAAGGCATGATATCTTCACCACCACCCAAATAAAGTAATGAACCTAAGGCGCTGTCAAAAATATAGGTATATCCCTGTTCTTTCCCAACTGCTTCAATAGCTTTCTTTGCTTTATCAATGATAGGCTGTAACAGTTCTGTTTGTTTTTTCTGTAAAGCTTCCTGAGCAGATGTCTGGAATTTTTCCATACGTTGTTGCAAATCCTGCAATTCAGCTTCTTTTGTCTTCTTTATCAATTCACTCATGTTAGGTAAATTGGTTTGATAATCCTGCGACTTTTGTTCATACTCAGTCTGCATAGCCTGGTATTGGGACTGGTATGTTTTAACTTCATTTTGAATCTTTGCATAAGCAGAATCACGGCCAGGCATAAGTTTTAGTAAAGAATCTGAATTAATATGTCCAAATTTCAATTTAGCCTGAGCGTTAACATTAACAGCGCAAAAAGCTATAATAACAAATGCTGTAAGTTTTACTAATCTTTTCATATTTTAGTTTTATAAATTAATAATTCCATTTTGTTGGCAGCAAAATTAAAATAAATAATGATACTTCAATATTGCATTATATAATTTTATGATTTTTTTAAGAAATATTATTTATTATCCTTGTCCTTATCTTTTTTGTCTTTATCTTTATTCTTATTACCTACAGTTCCCGGTTTAAAACCAAGTTTGTCAAGCACATCATCGCTTTTGTCAAGTTTAGGATTAGAGTAAAGCATCGTTAAAGAACCCGATTTATCAAAAATAATTCCATAACTACCGTCAGTAGCAATTTCTTCAATTGCATTATAAATTTTATCCTGAATAGGTTTGACAAGTTCCTGACGTTTTTTAAATAAATCACCAGTGGTTCCAAAACGCTGTTTTTGAAGATCTTTTGCTGCTTTTTCCTTAGCAATTATATCATTTTCTCTTTTCTTTTTTATGTCTTCCGGAAGCAGAACTGATTCTGTTTCAAACTTCTTATAAAGACTGTCAACTTCTTTGAATTTTGCTTCAATTTCTTTCTGCCATAGTACCGATTGTTCATCTAACTTATCCTGTGCAGTGGCATATTCAGGAATATTATCCAAAATGTATTGCGTATCAACATAAGCAAATTTTGTCTGCTGGGAAAATACCATTGAACAAAAAAGCGCAAAAGCAATAATTAAAATAGGTTTTTTCATATTATATCCTCCGATTTTTTTATAAAAGAGTATTAAAACTATTTATATTTTAGTCGCCAGATCCGTTAATTGTAAAATGAAACTGGCTTTTATTTGCACTGGGATTTCCTGGTACTGCGTCAAATCCATAGCCCCAGTCAAGTCCAAGCAAGCCAAACATAGGTAGGTAAATTCTTACTCCGACACCTGCTGATCTATATACATTAAAAGGATTAAAGTTTTTAACTGAAACCAAATCATTACCAGCTTCCCAAAAGCCCAAAACAAATACTGTAGCCATTGGATTTAATGATACAGGAAACCTTAATTCAAAAGTATATTTATCAAATACCACTCCGCCTGTGTAACCATATTCATTTGCAGGTGTTAATGTAGTATTTGCATATCCTCTTAGACCAATTACTTCTCTTCCATCTAAAGAAAAACCTGAAAGACCGTCTCCACCTAAATAAAATCTCTCAAATGGAGGTGGTCCTAAATCAGTATTATAATAACCCAGGAATCCAAATTTTAAACGTGTATTTAGTACCAAATTCCCTATTAATTTTGAAAACAATGAAGCGCTGAATTTCCATTTATGATATTCAATCCATTGATATTTTTGTTGAAGAGTCAATGAATCAATATTTTTTTTCCAGATTAAAGAATAAGGTGGTGTCGCCTCAACACTTAATGCGAGTTGAGACCCTGCTCGAGGATAGATAGGGGCATCAACAGAATTTCTTCCAAATACTAAATTCAAAGCCGCATTATTTGCCGTACCATTTGCAAAAGTAAAAGATGTGTAGTTTTGCAAAATAAAATGCTGATAGTTGAGACCATAATATAATGTAAAAAAGTCATCAGGCCATGTTAATCGCTTGCTTAACCCAATAGATGCTCCATCTATAGCAATAGATTGCCTTGTGGGATCACCTTTTGCAATACCGTTTGTTTGCTGCGATCTGAAAACAGATACTGTTAGAGCATTTGGTTTCGCACCTCCCAGCCAAGGCTCAGTAAACGATGCATTATATGATTGAGAATATAGCCCGTTTGATTGTGCCTGCAAGCTTAGTCTCTGTCCGCTACCTGATGGCAAAGGTCTCCACGCATCTTTTTTAAAGAAATCCTTTGCTGAAAAATTATTAAAAGTCAGGCCAAGCGTACCGGTTATCATACCAGCTCCCCAACCACCGGAAAGACTAACTTGGTCGGAAGATGTTTCTTCAACCACATACTCAATATCAACTGTTCCTTCAGCCGGGTTTGGTTTGGGGTTTACAGCAAGTTTTTCCTGGTCAAAATATTTTAATTGTGCTAATTCTCTTTGTGTTCTGATAATATCTTGCCTGCTAAATAACTGACCGGGTTTTGTGCGTATTTCACGCATTATCACATTATCATTTGTCTTTTTATTTCCGGAAATAATGATTTTATTAATAGTAGCTTGCTTTCCTTCATATATTCTAATCTCAAGATCGATAGAATCGTTATCAATTTTAACTTCAACAGGAGTAACAGAAAAGAAAAGATATCCATCATCAAGATAAAGAGAACTAATGTCTCTTCCGTCTGTATTCATATAAAGATTTGATTCAAGAGCTTTCTGGTTGTATGCGTCACCTTTATTAACCTTCAATACAGAGTTTAATTCTTCTGCTGTGTATTTTGTATTACCAACCCAGGTAATATTCCTAAAATAATATTTTCGGCCTTGCTCAATATAAATGTCTACATTAACCGTTTTGTCATCAAATTTATAAACAGAATCCTTCACTATTTTTGCATCACGATACCCAAACTCATTAAACTTATCAATTAGAATAATTTTATCATCAGCGAAATCTTCATTATTAAACCTAGAAGTAGAAAAAATTCTGAAGAATCTTTTTTCTTTGGTTTTCTTCATTTTCCGTCTAAGCTTAGCCACTTTAATGCTATCGCTTCCATATATGTTAACTAAATTAATTTTTACTTTTGAGTTTTTGTTCACATTAATTACTAATTCTACACTGTTTGATGCAGATGTGTCTTTTTTCTGAACAATATCAACTTTTGTAAAGAAATATCCTTTGTCGGCGAAATATTTAATTATTTTGTTTTTAGATGAAACAATAGCATTATCAGTAACAACATCTCCTCTTGCAAATTTTATTTCATCCCTTAATTTATCCGCTTCGGATTTTTTTATTCCTGTAAATGAGAATTTAGATAAGCGTGGTCTTTCTTTTAAATAAATATCAAGGAAAATAACATCTCCCTGTACTTTGGTTGCAGAAATTTTAATGTCTTCAAATAAACCCTGATTCCATAAATTTTCAACTGCTTTGGTTATTTTTTCGCCAGGAACTTTAATTTTATCACCCACAGCAAGTCCGGAAAGCGATGTCAGTATATTGTTATCAAGATATTTAACGCCCGAAACAGAAATACCACCAATTTCAAAGTCTTTGGGATTCGCATAATCTATTTCATTCAAATCATTCGATAAAGCAATCTGGGAAAAGGTTGATGGTATATATATGAAAAGGACAACAAGTGTCCCCAAAATAATTTTCCTCATTACAATTCTAATTTTATCTGTTCACTTGTTTTTCCAAATCGTCGTTCACGATTTTGATAATCAATCAATGCATCATATAAATCATCTTTCGTGAAATCAGGCCAAAGTTTTGAAGTAAAATATAATTCAGCATAGGCTATCTGCCATAGTAAAAAATTACTTATTCTGTATTCACCGCTTGTTCTGATTAAAAGCTCTGGGTCAGGAATTCCGCCTGTAGTAAGATATCGATTAAACATTTCCTGATCAATTTGATTTATACTTATTTCTCCTTTTTTATATTCTGTTGCAATTCGTTTTGCTGCATTCACTATCTCCCATCTTGAACTGTAACTTAATGCCAGAACCAATGACATACGAGTGTTGTTTTTCGTTTTATTAATTGCAGCCTTAAGTTCTTTGTAACAATTTTCAGGCAAGCTTTCCAAATCGCCAATTGCCAATAAACGAATATTATTTTTATTTAGTGTCTTGGTTTCTTTATTTATTGTTTTAACCAAAAGTGTCATTAATGCATTAATTTCATTTTTAGGTCGGTTCCAGTTTTCGGTTGAGAAAGCATATAATGTTAAATATTTAATTCCTAATTCCGCAGCAGCTTCAGTGGTTTCACGAACTGCCGTAACTCCATTATGATGACCGAATATGCGTGATTTCCCTTTTTGCTTTGCCCATCGCCCGTTTCCATCCATAATAATAGCAACATGTTCGGGTAATTTTAATAGATCTATTTTGTCTTTTTCGCTCATTTTAAAGAATCCTATAAAAAAACCTCATTACACTAGTTTATATAATGAGGTCATCACATAATTACTTTTGTAAAAATATATCAATCCTTATTTAATTTTTGCTTATAGTGTGATGAATGTTTGCCATAAGCAGGACAAGTATTATCCCTGAAAGCTATAAATTTAAATGTTATAAAAGCCACTGCAAAAGAATACCAGTCAGGTCTATCATTTCCTCTTTGTAACCCCGAATTATTATATGTTTCGCCCTTCTCTTTTATTGAGCGATCCGATAAAATTGCTGCTATTTGTCCTTTATCTGCCGCCAGTGCTATCGGATCGGGGTAAGTAGTACTTATGTCATCAATATAACCGGTAAAAGTTTTTCTCAGCCCCCATTCTGCTCCAACACAAATATAATCCCCTACACTGTATTTAAACCCAAAGCCAAACGGAATTGAAACATTTGTCAAAGAATATGGTTTCTGATTAGATAAAGAAGTTCCCTGTCCTTCAGTGCTTAATGGTTGTAGGGCGTACCACTCACCGTTATATTCTGCTTTAGGATTAAAATGGAAAACAGCAAGTCCAGCAAAAATATAAGGGGTAAAATAATTCTTTTCTTTACTACCGGTAATATAGGGCAGAAAGTTGAGTTCAAGCTGTGAGGATGCTTCAAAAATATTTGATCTAAAACTAAGGTTTCTTTCTACATCGGCTTTAGATTTTGCATCATCTCCTGCCACTCTACCATACAAACCATCCATTTTAATAGCCCATCGAGGATTGATAATATACCTGTAAATAATTCCTCCGGCAGGCTTAGCAAGAAAAAATTGTTTGGACGGGTTAAGGTCGCCAAGATAATATGAAGTCCCTAATAAAACACCAATCTCGCTATGTTGGGCATTAACAATATAACAGGAAAAAAATGCAATAATTGCGATAACTATTTTATTAATTCGAAACATCAAATTAGATTATCTATACTTAGGTAACGTAAAAGTACCCTTCGGTATTTTATAATAAAAAGAAATAATTGCTAACATATATGAATCTTTATGTGTTGGGTCTCCTCTTTCCTGTCCGGGATAAGTAACATTTACAGGATTGCCATCTTGGGGTGGTAAGGAGTGATTTGTAGGATTAGCAAAATGTACAGCTACTGGGCCTTTTTCCTGATTCAACAGATTTGGATCAAAATATGTTTTGCTTACATCATCAATATAATCAGTAAATGTTATTCTGATGCCATATTCTATACCAACCGACCATTTATCATTTAAAGCAAATTTAAATCCGATTCCGAGGGGTATCACCGGTTGAATTAATGAATATTTCCTTCTTGTCGGGACAAGCCCTTCTCCTTCAGTGCACAATGGCCTTAATGCATACCACTGCCCATTCCATTCTCCGTGAGGGTTAAAATACATAACACTTGCACCAGCAAACAGGTAAGAAGTCATTTGAATATATCTCCATCCGCGAACTCCCTTTAAATTATATATATGATGAGGCCTTTCGCGAACCAAACAATATTGAAACTGCTCTGAAAGTTCTATAACAGGAGATCTAAAATTACAATTTCTGTTATGCCGAAAGGGTTCCTCTGTATATTTATCATCTCCTGCCAGTCTTGCATAAATAAGTTCGGTTTTTAAGGCAGTTTGTCTTGTTGTCCGGTATCTGTATCCTACAGCAAAATCAGGACGCACAGCAGGCCAATTAAAATCTTTTATTCCGTGCGTTCCTATTTGGTTTGCACCACCCAAATCGCCAAGAAAATTAGTTGCACCAGCTCCAAAAGAATATTCCTTGCGATTTCTTTTCCAAAAAGTTTGGGCATCGCTAATATTTTGAAAAAAAGCAATTACCAGAAACAAAAGAATTATGTGTTTTTTTCTCATATTATTCTTACCGGAAGAAAAAATCGAAAAAAGATTATAATTAATTAACAATATTAATTATTGTGTATTAAACCGCAAAAATAATCTTTTAGTATGTAAGAACAAATATTTATTTTGTAAAAAAATAGTTAATTTACAATTTTGACACAATGTAAATTCTATAGACATCAAAATGCACTTAATCAATAATCAATGTTTCAATATCCAATTACATACCAGTTCAAGGGTTTCTAGCGAAAAAGTTTCTTCAATATCGGCATATTCTTCAGGGGAACCCGTTTTGCAATGCTGGAATAAATGGTTGAGATTATGCAATTCTTTAATTGTATAATCTTTATTGCCAGATTCTTTAAAAGCTTTTTCTATTGCAGGAATATTTTGGGTTGCCGGAACCTGCAAATCCTTTTCTCCTATTAATGCCAATACAGGGCATTTAACTTTCTTTAAGCTTTTCTGAGGGTCGTATGTTAAGAAATATCGCATCCATGGACTTGTAATTGATGCAATTTGCCGGCTTATATCAACTGATGTTTTCATGTCATTTTTCAGGCTATCGGGCAAAGAAGCAACAATAGTTTTCCTTATTTTCTCACCAGCCTTTTTGTTATCCTTCACTTTCTCAACTATTGCATAAATCTTTTTATTAACTTCAAGGTTCATTTTCAATGTATCTTCATTTACTTTTTCGGCCCTGCCAATAAGTTCACTTTGAAGCTCTAATATCTTATCTCCGCTTACACCGGGTCCGGCTAGCATTACAATAAATGCAATAGCATCGCTTTCAGCGGCAAGCATAGGAGCAATAATTCCTCCTTCGCTATGACCAATTACTCCGATCTTTTTAGGATTAATTAATTTGTTTTTCTGTAAATATTTCACTCCTGCCATGGCATCATCGGCAAAATCTCTGGTAGTGGCATTGGCATAATCGCCGGTTGAAGATGCCGTACCACGTTTATCATACCTAAGCACAGCAATTCCATGACGGGTAAGATAATCGGAAATAACAAGAAAAGGTTTATGCCCCAATATTTCTTCATCCCTGTTATGAGGGCCGGAGCCGACAACCAATACAATGGCAGGGAAATTACTTCCGGTAGAAGGATAGGTCAGCGTCCCTGCAAGCTTTGTGCCGCCGGTGCTTTCATAGGTTACTTCTTCTTCGTTGTATGGGAATGGCCTCAATGGTTCCTGTGGATGCTTTACAACCTTCATGGTATCATTACGCTTCAGATCAAGAGGATATTTACCTTTTCCTTGCTTCCAAACTCCTCTAATTTTCATGCTGTCGGGAATAAAAACAGCTTCGTATCTTATTCCTGCTACTTTGCATATCATAGTTAAAGCGCTATCTTTTAACCATGTTCTGTCCATCGGAAGGTCTTTCACGCCTTGTTCTTTAACGCTTAATTTAGCTGTAAGAGAATCCTTCTCGTTCTTCTGAATATTGAATGTAAGATGGAATTCCTGATTGCCGGCAGAAAGCGTTCCCTGCCAGTAACCGATTATCTTTTGATTTAAGGATGTTTTTGCCTGCTGACTAAATACATTCATGCTAAACAGGCAGACTAAAATGATTATTATTTTTTTCATGTGGCTTGAATTGAAACTGATTTAAAGATTCGGTATTTTTAATTTGGTACAGTTATTCATATTTTCAACTTTGAGTAACTTTGAGCAACTTTGTGAAATAGCTATACACAAAGTTTCACCAAGAATCTCAAAGGGTCACAAAGAAAATTTTAAAAAGAACTATATTTAAGTTACAATATTATAAATATATAAGCGTTATTTTCGATATAACTTCTGCAAGTAATAAACCTACTATAAATGCTACAATAATTTTAGGTTTTTTGCTGTTCATGCAGATAATGAAGGCGTTCCACATAAGGGCTATCATCCAGATGACCATTAAAATTGCAATTAGCGTTGTGATTACAAACCCAATAATATCCATGGTGTTTACAGTTACAGGCGCTCCTTGTTTTAAGAAAGTATAAAGCATATAATTTATAAACCTTTCATGAGGTAAAATCAATGCAAACAGGGGGGTAAGGATTAGCGGGATACGGGCAAATGCCATTGTGCCTGCCATATCGATGAAGCGGAAACGGCTACCGGCAATTATCAACCCGAGCAGGTAAAATACAATGATAATGCTGGCAAGGTCGACAAAGCCTTCTTTAAAATATTGCATCATATTTGCCTCTGCACCAAAATGCGAATCAATGGCTCCATCGAAATGTGCATGGCTGAAAAAGCATATTACAGCCGTTATTACAACTGCCAAAACGCCCAGCAGAAATGCTTTTATTCCTGCTATCCGGGTAAAAGGGTTAAAGATGTACTTTTTCATTTTTCTTCGGGTTTATTGTATAACATCTCGATTGCTTTCACTCTTTCAATAATATCGTCGAGCATATTCCTTACTGTGGGATAGCTCAGGTTGAGGTGTTTTGCCATTTCTTTTATGCTTCCGCTGTATTTAATAAAGTTGAGCACAAAAAGCTGGTCGGTGGCGCTAAGGCTTGCAAGCGGCGGAAGGTCGAACAGGCCATCCACGCTTGTTCCGCAATTGCTGCATTGAAGACTTTTTACCTTAAGCCCTGCATTGCAGCTTGGACAATTTAAAGGGAATGTTTTTGTCATAATATTAAAGATTTATTGCGCAAAATTAATGCATAATTTAATATTATGCAAATATATTTTAATTTAATTAATATTTAATTTAATTATATTAAAGAAGAGATTATTCTCTGTTATTGCGGAAAACACTGCAATCTTTGTGGGAAACACTACAGTCTTTGCGGAAAACACTGCAGTCTTTGTGGAAAACACTGCAGTCTTTGTGGAAAACACTGCAGTCTTTGCGGAAAACACTGCAGTCTTTGTGGAAAACACTACAGTCTTTGTGCTAAACACTGCAGTCTTTGTGGAAAACACTACAGTCTTTGTGGAAAACACTGCAGTCTTTGCGGAAAACATTACAGTCTTTGCGCTAAACACTGCAGTCTTTGTGGAAAACACTGCAGTGAATGTGTAAATAGGTTCTATTCCATAAACTGTGTCAGGCAGCTATTTAGAAAAGAGATTTTTCTTAATTTGATAAAAAAGGCTTAATTTAGCGGAAAGAAATTTTAATGCAATGAAAAAAACCACACTTACCATTACATCACTTGGTTTGCTTGCGCTTTTATCATGCTGGCTGGTATTTCATTTATCATGTAAGAAAGACGAGTGTAGCGGTTGTTATCTCACAAATGACCAATTGGCATTTTTGATTTATACAAAAGGACAAAAGGTAATTTTCAAGAATGATTCAACTAATATTCTTGATACATTATATGCTGAAGGTACTGCTTGGGGCTATTCCGCTTGTTCAGACCCATGTAATGAGCAATCAGGAAGTGCACAGGTTAACTTTACATTTTCTAATTTGAATGAATCTCAGTTTTGGATTAATGCAGGCCAAGGTTCATCTTCATATCCATTTATACAATTTTTTGGTAAATCTGATTATACTTTTTTCATAAATCCACCTACACAAATTGTTACTGTAAATGGCACTACATATAATGATGTTTATTTGGCTCAGATTGATTCTACTAATATTGATTCACATGGGGAAAAACTAAAAGTTCCATGGAAGATATATTATAGTAAATCGGTTGGGTTTGTTCGTTTTTATATGATGAATGGGCAAACTATAAGTAAACTTTGAACTTTAAACCTTAAACCTTGAACAACCGAACCACATACCTGAATCCGTTAACAATATTATCCTGATTCTTACGTTATATGCGTGATTTTTTTATAATTTTGTACTATCATTAATGACTTATGAAAACCTCTGTTATTAAAATAAGCGCTTATATTATTTTCTTCACATTTATTCTATTATTATCACCTCAATGTAAAAAAGATAAAAACAGTGCAATACCTTATGCTTACGTTAACTTTTATATTAACCCAAATTCAACACAATATAATAATCTTGTTGTAACAGGAGGATGGGTTTATGTAACCGGAGGTGTACGTGGAATAATTCTTTATCGCCAATCACAGGACCAGTTTATGGCGTATGAAAGAGATTGCCCTTACCAGCCTTCAAATACATGTGCATTGGTGCAAGTTGAGAAATCTGGAGTTATAGCCATTGATTCGTGTTGCGGTTCACAGTTCCTGATGTATGATGGTTCTATAGTAAAAGGCCCGGCAACAGTTGGGTTAAAACAGTATACTACTTCTTATGATGGCGCTACGCTGCATGTTTCCAATTAATTGAAGCACTCAATTTTTTACTATTAAGATTTTTTAGGAAATAGAAATCCCCTGCAAAATAGCAAGGGATTTATTCATTAATAAACGAAATCTGTTTAATACCTGTAATGATCGGCTTTATATGGTCCTTCAACAGGAACGCTGATATACTCAGCTTGTTCTTTAGTAAGCTTGGTGAGTTTCACGCCTATCTTTTCAAGATGCAAACGGGCAACTTCTTCGTCAAGGTACTTTGGTAAACGATACACTTTCTTCTCGTATTTCCCTCTATTCTTCCACAGATCAAGTTGTGCAAGCGTCTGGTTTGTGAACGAATTGCTCATAACAAATGAAGGATGTCCTGTAGCACAGCCAAGGTTTACAAGCCGGCCTTCTGCAAGAAGGAACAATTCATGACCGTCTGGGAAAGCATACTTATCAACCTGAGGTTTAATGGTGGTCTTTTTAATACCGGGGAATTTCTCCAATTTATCAACCTGTATTTCGTTATCGAAATGACCAATGTTACAAACAATAGCCTGGTCTTTCATCTTTGACATGTGCTCAATAGTGATAACATCCTTGTTCCCTGTTGTAGTAACATAGATATTTCCTTCGTTTAATGTATCTTCAACGGGTGCAACTTCAAATCCTTCCATTGCTGCCTGCAATGCACAGATAGGATCTATTTCCGTAACTATAACCCTTGCCCCATATGATTTCATTGATTTAGCACAACCTTTGCCAACATCACCGTAACCTAAGACAACAACCACTTTTCCTGCGATCATCACATCGGTAGCACGTTTAATACCGTCAGCCAGCGATTCGCGACATCCGTAAAGGTTATCAAATTTTGATTTGGTAACTGAATCATTCACATTAATGGCGGGAACAAGCAATTCGCCTTTTTCCATCATTTGATACAAGCGATGAACGCCGGTAGTAGTTTCTTCTGAAACACCCTGCCATTCCTCAACTGTTCTGTGCCATTTTTTATTATCTTCTTTCAATGTGTCCTTTAATACTTGAAGAATGACTTTTTCTTCATGGCTCGAAGGTTTTACATTTAAAACGTTTGCATCCTTTTCTGCCTGGTATCCTTTATGAATAAGCAAGGTAGCATCTCCACCATCATCAACTATCATTTGCGGACCTTTGCCATTTGGAAAAGATAATGCCTGCTTTGTGCACCACCAGTATTCTTCTAGACTTTCGCCTTTCCATGCAAATACAGGAATCCCTTTTTTTGCAATAGCAGCAGCAGCATGATCCTGCGTAGAGAAAATATTGCAGCTTGCCCACCTGACATCAGCGCCAAGCTCTTTCAATGTTTCAATAAGTACGGCTGTCTGGATGGTCATGTGAAGAGAGCCAGAGATACGAACGCCTTTCAAAGGCTTTTGTTTCCCGTATTTTTCTCTTAAGGACATTAAACCGGGCATTTCCTTCTCGGCTATTTCAATTTCTTTCCTGCCCCAATCAGCAAGCTTAATATCGGCTACTTTGAATTTCACCGCATTTTCAACTAAAGTATTTTCCATAGTGTTAATTTTAAATTTGAGTGGCAAAGATAATAATTTTGCCGCCTTGAAAATGATGATTTTAGAAAAAAGCAGAATTTTAATATACTCTCTGAGCTTTTAAATCTTCGAGACTTTTTTAATAATATATGAATTCCCCGCTTCGACCTTTATAAAATAAGTCCCCTCAACAAGAGTTGAAATATCAATTGAGTAACTAACGTTTTTCAATTTCCCCAGATCAACTGATTTTATCAATCTACCGGTAACATCAAACAATGCTAAGTGGATATTCTTTTCTGCCTTCAAACTCAATAATACATTAAATTTATCTTTAGCAGGAACTGGATAAACCGATAAAGAATTATTCAGCTCATTTTCTTTTATATTCACTGTGGTGTATAATTGCGATTCCCATACACTTCTTCCGTATGTGGCAGCCCGGATCATACCGGCAGAATAATTTATTTCAAAATCGGTAACTCTGACATTCGGAAGATTGGAATTATAAGAAATCCAATTAACCATTGTAGTATCCTTATAAAAAACTCCCACCTCTGTTCCTAAATATAAACCATCGTTTGCATTTGTTTGGTGTATGATACAATTGAATCCAAGATTTGTCAGGTTACTTGTAATGTCGGTCCAGCTATTGCCGGCATCTTTTGAATAATATACCTTGCTGGTACTTGTACCTGTACCGCATATCCATAATTTCGCCGGGTTAGTTTCATCAACTACAATTCCTGTTATATACATGGAAGAATTTGGAGTTTTTGTTGCCCAATTTGTACCGCTATTTTTAGTAACATATAAATCCGAATTGTATGCGGCATAAATATAGTTGGAATCCGAAGGTGCCGATTCCAGGGTTGACAGGCTGCTGCTGCATAAACCACTTGATATTGCTGTCCAACTTGAAGTTCCGTCTGATGTTTTATAAACATCATTAAACCCCATGTACAACAAATTATGATTTGTTGGATGGATGATGAAGGGAGTGCACCAGGCACCGGACTGACCGGAAGGTTGAACATCTGTAGCCCAGTTATTCCCTCCATCCGTTGATTTCAGCATGGATCCATTGTAAACTTCACTATAAATAATCGTTTTATCTGTAAAATCAATTGCCGATTCAAAACCATCGGCTCCATATAACTGAATCCAGGTGGAACTTCCGGAATATTTTATCACCCCGTTATCCTGTGCGCCCGCTACTATCAGATTTGCATCTGATTCCGTGCCTCCTAGTTTGTAACATTGCGTAATTCCCAAACCTGCCGAAATATTTGTCCATGCTACGCCTCCATTGGTTGAATAATATATTCCTCCATCGGTTCCTGTGTAAATTTTAGTTCCTCCTGCCGGATATATTAATTCATGCTCATCACAGTGTGTGTATTGTCCGGGGGTTGACGGAGGATAAGTCCAGTTGGTAAGATTTGTCCAGTTAACTCCCCCATCCGTAGATTTCCATTGATTAATGGAGCCGACATATATTTCTTCAGCATTGGTTGGAGAAACGACTATACAAAGGTCATACCATCCCTGACCGCTAGTACCGCTCCCATCAGTGGCATAATCAAAAATGTTAGGAGTTGTTGATTGAACTGCGAAACTTGCACCGCTATCAGTTGACCTGTAAAGTCCTCCAAACGTATAACTACCATTAGAAGCAACCAAATAAACATAATTTGAATTTGAAGGAGCAACAGCAATCTCATACCTGGTGCTGCCTGAAGGTAAGGTCGATGTGATTTTTGTAAATGTTTTTCCTCCATTTACAGATTTATAAAAAGAGTCTGAAGTTGTTGCATAAACAATTGTTGTATCGCCTGGTTTATATTCCACATCATAAAACTGAGAACTGCTTCCTGACCATTTAGTCCAGGTAGTAGCTGCATTATTTGACTTATACATTCCGTCAGAACAAGCAGCAATAATACTATTTGAATTCATTGGGTTTATAAGCATCCTGCAAACAACATTACCATTCGAAGTGTTATCCATTCCTGTCATATTCCAGGAAGAACCTGCATCAATCGACTTCAGTATGCCAATACCGGCGCAATCTCCGGCATCTCTGTCACCTGTTCCGATATACACAATATTTGAATTATTTTTATCAATAACTATTGTTGAAACGCCAATCCTGGGCATATAGTCGAAAGTTGTATTCCATGTTGCTCCTCCGTTATTTGATTTCCATACACCACCTGAAGGAGAACCCGCGTAAATAACATTTGCATTATTTGGGTCGACTGCTATTGCATTTATCCTTCCATTTCCCGGGCTATAGCCGCTATTTCCGTTTATCCAGTCCGTCATTCCCAAAGGCGTCCAGCTGTTTGTTAATAGAACATCTCTTTTCTCTTTGCTTTCGTTTGCAATAAATTTTTGGTATTCATTCCAGTACTTTAATGGCTGAGGCAGTTTACCATCAGGATATGCAAGCGGTTTCATAAAGTATTCCCAGCGCTTGAACTGAGTATAACCGCCAACTTCACTTTCATGAGCCTTATCTTTTGGATTTTCATAAGATTTATCACCCCAATATTTATAAAAGGCTTTTTGTATGTCGAAGAAATTTGCCTGTGATTTCTCTTTCCCAAGATATTGAAAATCCAGCCATGGCTGAGCGTAAACCGAAGAAGTAATACACAAGGTTAACAGGATAAAGAAAGTAATTCTTTTCATTTGAATAAAGTTTAGCAGTTTTTAATATTTATAGGAAAAAGGGATTCGTTCATATTTAAGAAACAAACTTACAAAAAATAAAAGTGAAATAATAAGTTATTTTTAAAATTACATAAGGA